>DAOMFB010000102.1:0-8431 GCA_035429585.1 Thermoanaerobaculia bacterium | reverse complement strand
GCTCCCGGCCTTCTACGAAGAGCTCGGTGTCTCGAAGCTCCGGAAGGAGCTCCTCGGGAGCGCCGAGTCGGCGCCCGCTGCCCCGGCGCCGGCCCCGGCCGCGCCGGGGGACGGACTGCGCTGGGAGACGGACCCTCGCGCCCTCGAGGCGTTCCTCGTGGCGGCCCGGCGCGCAGGGCGCGCGGGCGTCCACGTGGAATGCGCGCCGCCGCGCCCCTTCCCGGCCGAGCCGCTCGTCGCGGCGGCGGCTCTCCTGCCGCCTAGGGCGCCGCCTTTCCGCGTACGTTCCCCGCCGGGCGCGCGGCCTTTTCGGCCCTCTTCCCCGGCGACTTTCTCCCCATCGCGCACGACGTCAAGCGCCTCTTCCTCGCGGCGGGAGCCCTCGGCCTCGAGCCCCCCGCCCGCTTCGCCGACGCGATGCTCGCGAGCTACGTCGTGGCTCCCGGACTGCACGCGCACGATCTCCCGGGCGACGCCCGGGCGCTTCTCGATCTCCCGCCCGAGGCCGTCCCCGCGCTCCGGGAGGTGGCGGGGAAGGAGGGGCTCTCGTCGGCCGAGGCCCTCTCGGGCGAGGCCGGCATCGCCTACCTGGCCCCCCGCGCGCGCTTTCCGCTCGCGCTCTGGACGGCGCTCGACGCGACGCTGGCGGCGGCGCCCCCCCTCCGGGCCGTCCTCGACGAGATCGAGCAGCCGCTCGTCCCCGTCCTCGCGCGGATGGAGGCCGCCGGGATCGCCGTCGACCGGGGCGCTCTCGCGGGGCTCTCGGCGGAGTTCGGCGAGAGGCTGCGCGCCCTGGAGGCGAAGATCCACGAGGCGGCGGGCGAGGCGTTCAACATCGGCTCGCCCCAGCAGCTCGGGCGGATCCTCTTCGAGAAGCTCGCCTACCCGTCCCTCCGGAAGACGGCCAAGACGAAGGCGTACGCGACCGGCTCGGACGTGCTCGAGGAGCTGGCGGCCCTCGGGACCGGGCCGGTGCCCGGCCTCGTCCTCGAGTGGCGGGAGCTCTCCAAGCTGAAGGGGACCTACGTCGACGCGCTCCCGGAGTACCTCGCCCGGGACGGCCGGATCCACACGCGGTACGACCAGGCCGTCGCGGCCACGGGGCGGCTCTCCTCGAACGACCCCAACCTCCAGAACATCCCGGTGAGAACGGAGGCGGGGCGGCACATCCGGCGCGCCTTCGTGGCGCCGCGGGGGCGCCTCCTCGTGACGGCCGACTACTCGCAGATCGAGCTCCGGATCCTCGCGCACCTCTCCGGCGACGAGGCGCTCCGGGAGGTCTTCCGGCGGGGCGAGGACATCCACCGGGCCACGGCCGCGCGGATGTTCGGCGTCGCCCTCGGCGACGTCACGCCCGACCAGCGCCGCAGCGCCAAGACGATCAACTTCGGGATCCTCTACGGCATGGGCCCGTTCGCCCTCGCCGGGCAGCTCGGCGTCTCCCGCGCCGACGCGAAGGACTTCATCGCGGCCTACTTCGAGCGGTTCCCGAAGGTGCGCGCCTGCCTCGACGGGGTCCTCGAGCGGGCGCGGGAGACCGGCCGGACGGAGACGATCTTCGGCCGCATCCGCCCCATCCCGGGGCTCGCGGACCGGAACCACGCGGTCCGGGCGAACGCCGAGCGGATGGCGATGAACGCCCCCTTCCAGGGCTCGGCCGCCGACCTGATCAAGCGCGCCATGATCGCCCTCGACGGCGCCCTCGCGCGCGAGATCCCGTCGGCCCGCCTCCTCCTCCAGGTCCACGACGAGCTGGTCCTCGAGTGCGACGCGGCGGACGCCGACGGCGCCGCGGCCCTCGCCCGGCGGACGATGGAGGGCGCGGCCGCGCTCGCGGTCCCGCTGACGGTCGACGTAGGGCGCGGCGCCAACTGGGCCGAGGCGAAGTGAGCCGCCCGGCGCCGCCCCCCTTAGAATGCGGGAAGTGATCCGGCCCTCGATCCGTCTCGCGACGCTCGTCGCCTCTCTGGCGTCCGCCGCTGTCGCGTTTCGAGCCGCCGCGCAGGCGCCCGTGCCGACGCCCGTTCCGGTGACGCCGGGGACGAGCGTCCTCCGCCCGATCGAGGCGATTCCCGACGACTCGCGCCTCGCGCCCGCCGAGCTGCCGTACGCGCACCCGCTCTTCCAGCCGCTCGACCAGAGCGCGAAGCTCCTCGAGCGCCCGCCGCTCGAGGACCTCGAGACCCGCGTCTGGCTCTACGTCACCGTGAAGATCGGGGAGAACGGGCGGGTCTCCGAGGGGGCCGCCGTGGAGCCGCCGCTGAAGGGGCTCACGGCGCCGCTCCCCGGCCTCTACCCGCGCTGGCGCTTCAACCCGGCCCTCAAGGGGGGAAAGCCGGTCGCCACCTGGGGAACCTACGCCGCCGAGCTGAACGTGGAGCTCGAGAAGGGGACCTTCACGGCCTTCAACTTCGTGCCGGTCGGGAAGGAGGACCCGCTCCCGAAGGTCGCCCCGGAGGCGACCGGCGACGACTGGCTGGCCGCCTACGGGAAGGAGATCGTCCCGCCCGAGGCCGGCGTCGTCTCGGTGGAGGCGTGCGACACCTTCCCGACGCCCGACTCGAACAAGTGGAGCTTCGACTCGGCGCGGACCCGGTCCCGGATCACGGCGCTCGTCCTCGTGTCGGAGAACGGGCAGGTCGCCCGGATCCTCCCGACGGGAGAGACGAACGAGTCGCTCATCCTGACCTGGCTCCGGAAGTACGCGGCCGGGTGGAGGCTGGCGCCGGCGGCGGCGGGCGGACGGCCGGTGCCGTCGTGGATGGCGCTCGACGCGACGCTCGACTACACGATCAACTCGGCGAAGAAGAAGGCCGAGCGGTCGGTGAAGAAGAACCTCCGGGCGCCCCGGGCGGAGTAGCGGCTACTCCACCTTCCGGAGGTCCCCGACCCGCCGCGTCCTCTTCCTTCCGTCCAGGTACTCGAGGAGCGGGATCAGCGTCTTCCGCGTCAGCCCCCAGAGGTCGCGGAACGCGGCGACGGGAACGGTCTGCCCTTTCAGCGCCTCGAGCTTCTTCTCGGCCGCCGCGAGGACGTCGCGGTGGACGACCAGGTCGGGGGCGATCCGGACGAGCGTCCCTCCCTTGATGAGGTGCCCGACGAGGCCGTCGATCACCTGCGGCTTCGCGCCGATCTTCGGGGCGAGCTCGGCGCTCCGCGGCGGCTCCCAGAGGGCGGCCTTGTACGCCTCGGCGACGCGCGCGGCGATTCCCTCGGCCTCGGTCGAGAGGCCCGACGGCGCGGCCCCCGGAGGCGCGACGCGGTCCGACGCGACCGCGATCACCCGCCCCTTCTCCAGAAGGCCGAGCCAGCCGTCGGCCGTCTCGCGCGGGAGGCCCCGCGCCAGCTTCTCGAGGAACTCGCCGCGGGGAATCGAGAGGGAGGCCGCGCCGCTCGCCTTCTGCTCCGAGAAGAGCGCGGCGGCCCGCCGGGCCATCCCGTCGACCGCGCGGGCGTGAACGTACGTCGCGGGCGGCAGCTTCAGCGCCGCGCCGGCGGCCGCCTCGGCGTCGAGGAGCTCCCGCGCGAGGCTCTCAGGGACGCCGAGGCGCCGGCCGAGGGCGGGAACCGTCAGCCCCGCCCCCCCCGCCTCGCGGAGGAAGAGGTCGGCGATCCGGGCCTCGTCCCGCGCCGCGAGAAGGGCGAGCGCCGCGGCCAGCTCGGCCGACCCGAACTCCTTTCGCCGGATCCGCGCGCGGCCGGCGTCGACGACGCGGACGCCGCCGAGCGTCTCGACGGGCGAGGGGCGGCGGAGGATGAAGCGGTCGCCGGGGCGCGCGGGGAGGGGCGACTCGAGGAGGAGCTGCGCGAAGCGTCGCCCGCCGGGGGAAAGCTCCTTCGCGTCCTTCTCGCCCGCGCCCGGGAGGAGGTGGAGCTTTCCGGCCACGTCCGCCGTGCCGTGGTGGACCCGGACGCGGGCGCCGTCCGGGAGCGGGCCTTCGACCGAGCCGAGGAGAACCGCCTCGACCGTCAGGACGGCGGCGGGGCGGAGCGCGTCCCGGGAGACGAGTGCCTGGCCGCGGCGGAGGTCTCCCGTCTCGACCCCGGCCAGGTTCAGGCTCGTCCGCTCCCCCGCGAGGGCCTCGCGGCGCTCCTCGCCGTGCACCTCCACGCGCCGGACGCGGACCTCGCGTCCGTCCGGCAGGAGCGTCAACCGGTCGTCCGCGGCGATCCGCCCGCCGTCGAGCGTCCCGGTCACGACGGGCCCGAACCCCTTCATCGCGAAGGAGCGGTCGATGAAGAGGCGCGTGAGGCGTCGGTCCCGGGCCGACCGGTCGAGGCGCGCCGCAGCGGCAGAGAGCGCGGCCTCGAGCTCCGGAATCCCCGCTCCCGTCACGGCGGAGACCGGGACGACCGGCGCCCCCTCGAGGAAGGTCCCCGACACGAGGCCGCGGATCTCCTCCTCGACGAGGGCGCCCGTCTCGTCGTCCACGAGGTCGCTTTTCGTCCGCGCCACGACGCCGACCCGCACGTCGAGGAGGCCGAGGATGGCGAGGTGTTCGCGCGTCTGCGGCATGACGGAGTCGTCCGACGCGACCACGAAGAGGACGAGGTCGACCCCCTGCGCGCCGGCCACCATCGTCCGGACGAACTTCTCGTGCCCGGGGACGTCCACGAACGAGAAGAGCGTCCCGTCCCACTCGGCGTGCGCGAAGCCGAGGTCGATCGTGATGCCGCGCTCTTTCTCCTCGGGGAGCCGGGCGGGGTCCGTCCCGGTCAGTGCCTTCACGAGCGCGCTCTTCCCGTGGTCGATGTGCCCGGCCGTCCCGACGAGAACCCGGCGCGCCACGGTCAGTACTCCGGCGCCGAGACGGGCGCGGCCGCCTCGGCGCCAGAGGTCTCGCCCGCGAGCCGCGCGCGGACGGCGCGGGCCACGCGGAGGCCGTCCAGGGCGGCAGAGACGATCCCTCCGGCGAAGCCGGCCCCCTCGCCGGCGGGAAAGAGGCCGGGGAGCGACGACTCGCAGAAGGCGTCCCGGTCGATCCGGACGGGGGAGGAGGTGCGCGACTCCGGGGCGACGAGGACGGCCTCCTCCGAGATGAAGCCCTTCATCGTCCGGTCGAAGGCGCGGAGCGCCTCGGCGAGGGCGTCGAGGTACGGCGCGGGATAGACCGGGTCGAGCCGCCGTGGGACGGCGGCCGGGGCGTAGGTTCCTCGGGGTAGCTCGCGCGGCTCGACGGGGGCGGTGCGGCCCTTCAGGAAGTCGGTGACCCGTATCGCAGGCGCCGCGTACGTCCCGCCCCCGAGGGCGAACGCCGCCGCCTCCACGCGCCGCTGGAAGGCCTGCCCGCGGAGGACGGCGGGGCCCGGCTCGGCCGCGAAGTCGCTCTCGGCCGTCTGGACGACGAGCCCCGAGTTCGCGAAGCCCGACGCCCGCTTGTACCGCGACATCCCGTTCGTCACGACGCCCCCCGGCTCGGAGGAGCAGGCGATCACCTCGCCTCCCGGGCACATGCAGAAGGTGTAGACGCCGCGCCCGTTCGAGGCCATGTGCGTCATCTTGTAGTCGGCGGGGAAGACGCCGCAGCTCCCGGAGAGCCGCCCGTACTGGATCCGGTCGATCCCGTCCTGCAGGTGCTCGATCCGGACCCCCATGGCGAAGGCCTTCGCCGACATCGCCACGCCGCGCTCGCGGAGCGCCGCCACGGTGTCCCGCGCCGAGTGGCCGAGGGCGAAGACGGCGACGTCGCACGGCACCTCCTCGCCGGTCGAGAGGACGAGCGAGCGGAGCGGGCCCGTCTCCCCCTCGCGGCGGACGTCCGCGACCTTCGCCCGGAAGCGGAGGGTCGCGCCCCGGTCGAGAAGGTGGGCCCGGATCTTCCGGAGGACGACGACGAGCCGGTCGGTCCCGATGTGCGGCTTGGCGTCGAAGAGGATCGTGTCGGGGGCGCCGAAGCGGTGGAGCGTCTCGAGGACGACGGCGATCTTGTCGTGCCGCTTGCCGCACGTCAGCTTCCCGTCGCTGAAGGTCCCGGCCCCCCCTTCGCCGAACTGGACGTTCGACTCGGGGTCGAAGTCCCCTGTCGTCCAGAAGCGCATGACCCGCCGGTAGCGCTCCTCCGCCGGGTCGCCCCGCTCGAGAAGGGTCAGGGAGGCGCCGGCGTCCGCGAGGGCGAGGGCCGCGAAGAGGCCGGCCGGGCCGGTCCCCACGACGGCCACCTTCGCCGTCCGGTCGAGCTTCGGCAGAAGGAGCGCGGGGGCACGCGGCGCCGGGACCTCGGCGAGGGAAAGGGGCGCCGCGAGGGGCCGGGAGAGTGCCGCGGCGGTCTCGAACTCGACCGCGCACTCGTAGAAGAGGTCCGGTTTCTTCCGCGCGTCGAGCGAGCGCCGGACGAGCGTCACCCCCTCGAGGGCCCCGGCCGGAACCCCGAGGAGGCTCGCGACGAGGAGGGCGTCGGGGAGCTTCGGGGCCCTCGTCCGGATTCCGTTGAGGCGGTATCTCGGCACCGCCGGTATTCTAGGGACCGGATGGGCAACGGCGAGCCGCGCGAGACCGAGGTGAAGTTCCGGCTTTCGGAGCGGGCGGCCTTCGAGCTCAAGCTCCTTTCGCTCGGGGCCCGCTGCGAGGGGCGCGAGCGCGAGCGGAACGTCCTTTTCGACGACGCGGGCTTCTCGCTCCGAAAGCGCGGCAACGCCCTCCGCCTCCGGACGACCGAGAAGGGCGCGCTCCTGACGTACAAGGGAAAGGCGAGCCTCCTCCGGGGCGTCAAGACGCGCCTCGAGCTGGAGTCGGGCGTCTCCGCGCCCGACCGCGTCTCCGCGCTCCTCGTGGAGCTCGGGTTCGCCCCGCGCTTCACGTACGACAAGCGGCGGACCACCTGGCGGTTCACGAACCCCGACCGCCCGGTCGTCGTCGTGGACGAGACCCCGCTCGGCCTCTTCGCCGAGCTGGAGGGGGAGGACAGGGCGGTCCGGGAGCTCGCGGAGGAGCTGGGCATCCCGGAGGGCGACTTCATCCCGGAGTCGTACGCGGCCCTCTGGATGAAGGCGCGGGAGGAGAACCCGTCCCTCCCTCTCGACATGGTCTTCCCGGAATCGACCCCCGCGAGATGATCGCCTTCGTCCTCGCCGCCGGTCTCGGCACCCGGTTCCGCCCGGCCACCCTCACGACGCCGAAGCCGCTCCTTCCCCTCGCCGGCCGGCCGATGCTCTTCCATCTTCTCGACCACCTGCTCTCCCAGGGCGCCGACCGGTTTGTCCTGAACGCTCACCATCTCCCCGGGGCGCTCCGCGAGGCCGTGGGCGAGCAGTACGGCGGCATCCCGGTCGCGTGGTCCTTCGAGGACCCGATCCTCGGCACCGCCGGGGCCATCCGCTGCGCGGCCGAACGCGGCCTCCTCGGCGACGGACCCTTCGTCGTCGCGAACGGCGACCTCTACACCACGCTGCCGCTGGGCCACCTCCTCCACGCGCGGCAGGAAGACGGCGTCGTCTCGGCGCTGGCGGTCCTTCCGAACGATCGCCCCGACGTCGACACGCCGCTCTGGGCCGACGCGCGCGGGCGGCTGCTCGCCGTCGGCGGATCGAAGCCGGAGAGCGACGCGACGGGCCCCTGGCTCTTCACGGGCCTGCAGGCGGCGCGGCGGGAGCTGGTGGGGCGGATCCCACCGGGCGTCTCCGAGCTGGCGCGCCACGTTCTCGTCCCGTCGGCGGCGAAACGCGACGGGGCCTTCGCCCTCGTGCCTTACCGCGTTCCCGGCGACGGCCTCTGGTTCGACCTCGGCACGCCCGAGCGCCTCGCGGCGGCCGAGGCCGCGCTCAGAGCCTCCTGACCCACTTCTTCTTCCCCGGCAGCCAGTCGAAGACCTGGATCTTCCCGTTCGCGGGCGAGACCCGGACGACCGCCTGCCGGTCGACGCCGTTCGAGAGGTAGACCGACCCGGGGGACGCCGCGCCGTCGGGAGAGAAGGTGCAGATGTCGCTCCGGCCGAACCGGATCGGATCGTTCAGGTTCCCGATCGGGGCTCCGGAGGGATCGAGACCCTTGAAGTTCCTGAGGAACGAAAAGGTGATGTGCGGGTACTTCCCGCGCATCCAGTAGGGGCCGGCCACCATCCGGTCGAGCCCGGCCTTGATGTCGGCCGAGAGGACGCCGTTCCCGTTTCCGTCCTCGTAGACCGTCAGGACGACGTCGCCGTCCTTCGAGAACCACTTCACGCCGTAGTGGCGCCCTCCCTGGATGGCGCGGTTCTGGGCGAGGCGGAAGACGAGGACGACGTCGGTCGTCGCGGCGTCGAGGGCGGTCTTTCTGAGAATGTTCGAGAGGGCCGGGACGGCCGCCCCGGCCGCGAGGCCGAGGAGCGCGAGGGCGACGAGCAGCTCGAGGAGGGTGGCGCCGCGGGGCGGAGGGGCGGGGCGGAGCGAACGGAGGGCAGGCGTCCTTTCTGGGTCCGTGTCGGCGGAAGGGGCGCGGGGCGCGGGAGGCGCCACC
>DAOMFB010000101.1:0-8504 GCA_035429585.1 Thermoanaerobaculia bacterium | reverse complement strand
TGAGCGCGCCACCTCCCGCCCCCTCGCCGCCGGTCTCCTCCGCGCGGTGGTCCTCGACGCGGCCGAGCCGCGCGGATCCTCCGGCCTCCGCGTCCGGCGGACGGCCCGGACCTTCGTGATCGAGACGCGCTCCATCACCGAAGGTCCCCTCGCGGCGCGGCTCGCGCTGGAGCGGGCGGGCCTCGAGGTCGTCCTCGGGCGCCGCGTCGTCGTGAGCCCTGCCGTCAGCCTGCCGCGGGGGGCGCGTCCAGCCCGAACCCGTGCTTGATGATCTGCCCGTCGGTGATGAAGATCGTCTCCTCGGCGATGTTCGTCGAGAGGTCGCCGACACGCTCGAGGTTCTTCGACAGCCCCATGATCTCGATGCAACTCGAGATGAGGGCCGGGTTCTCGGCCATGTAGGTCAGGAGCTCGCGGATCATCGACTTGTTCTTCTCGTCGAGGAGGTCGTCCCGCTCGCAGACGGCGCGGGCGAGGGCCGAGTCCCGGCGGACGAAGGCGTCGAGAGCGTCGCGGAGCATCCCCCGCGCGATCTCGGCCATGAACGGGACGTCGATCCACGGCTTGAAGGGCTTGACGCGGGACATCCGCTCCGCGGCCTCGGCGATGTTCACCGCGTGGTCGCCGATCCGCTCGAGGTCCGAGTTGATCTTGAGCGCGGCGACGAGGAGGCGGAGATCGCTCGCGACGGGCTGCTGGGTGGCGAGGAGGTGGATCGTGGCGTCCTCGTTCCTCACCTCGAGCTCGTCGATTCTCCGGTCGTCCTCGATGACGCGCCGCGCCTTGGCCGCGTCGGCCTCCACGAGGGCGTCGATCGCGAGGCGGATCTGGTTCTCGACCTCGGCGCCCATCCCGATGAGCTGGCGACGGAGGCTTTCGAGCTGCTCGGAGAAATGCTCCTTCATGGCGTCTCCGTTCGGGGGAGGATCACGCGGAACCGGCTTCCCTTGCCCGGCTCCGAGTCCACGGCGATCGAGCCGCCGTGGAGGATCAGGAGGTGCTTGACGATGGCGAGGCCGAGGCCCGTTCCGGGGACGGACTTCGCCCGCGAGGGGTCGACGCGGTAGAAGCGCTGGAAGATGTTCGAGAGCTCGGTGCGGGGGATGCCGATGCCGCGGTCGACCACCTGCACCGTGGCCTGCCGCTCGCCGAACGGGCCGGCCGTCGCCTCGGCGAGGACGTCCACGCGGGCTCCCGCCGGGGAGAACTTGATCGCGTTGTCGATCAGGTTCCGGAAGATCTGGGCGAGCCGCCGGGCATCCCCCACGACGCCGAGGGCGTCGGGCGCCTCGACGGCCACCGTGACGTCCCGCGCCGCGGCGGACGCCCCGAGGTCGTTCGCCACGCCGAGAAGCAGGCGGCGGAGCGGGACGTCCTCGAGCGCGAGCTGGACGGCGCCCGACTCGATCTGAGAGAGGTCCATCAGGTCCGAGACGAGATCCCCCATCTGCCCCGACTGGCGCATCAGAATGTCGAGGAGCGGCGCGAGGTCCGTCGGCAGGGACTCCTCGGCCGCGAGCGTCTCGACGGCCGCGCGGATGGCCGCCACGGGCGTCCGCAGCTCGTGGGACACGTCGGAGACGAACCGGCGGCGCATCGCCTCGGTCCGCTCCCGCTCCGTCACGTCGCGGACGACGCCGACGGCAGCCGCCTCGCCGGCCGGGGCCGGATGGGGAAGGGCGCGCACCGTCACCTCGAGCACCCGTTCGACCCCGGCCCCGCCGTCCAGCCGGACCGTCTCCGTGGCGGGAGGGGCTCCCGTCGCCGCGGCCCGGATCCCCGTCTCGAAGAGCTTCAGGATGGCGGGCTCCCGCACGACGTCCACGAGCGCGTGGCACGGGCTCCCGGCCGGAACGCGGAAGAGGGCGAGGGCCGCCGGGTTCGCGTCGAGGAGGCCGAGGCCGGAGTCGACGACGACGAGCCCGACGGGCACCTGCTCGAAGACCGTCCGCGCGAGGAGACGCGCCTTCTCGCTCCCCTCGACCTGGGCCGCGACGAGACGGGCGAAGCGCGTCAGCGCCCCGAAGACCTCCTCCGTCTCTTCGGACGATCCGGCGGGGAGCCGCGGCGCCCGCCCCTCGGCGGCCTCGGCGATCCCCGCCGTGACCCGTGAGAGTTCGCGGCGCTGCCGCCGGCGGACGGCGAGGAAGAGGAGCGCCACGAGGGCGCCGGCCCCGAGAGAGACGTCCAGGATCGTGCGGCGGAACGGCGCCTCGTGCGCGTCCAGCTCCTGCTGGCTCACGGAGAGGCGGACGTAGCCGGCCGGAGCCTCCCCGGGCCCGACGCGGCGCGCGACGTAGACGAAGGGGAGGCCGACCGTGGTCGACGGTCTCCGGTCGAAGCCGAGGCCGGTGCGCCGCGCCTCGAGGATCTCGGGCCGTCCGCCGTGGTTCTCGAGGGTGGGGAGCTTCTCCGGGGAGACGTCGCTGTCGGCCACGACGCGGCCGTCGGCGGAGATCACCGTGACCCGCGCCCCCGTCTCGCGGGCGAGCCAGCGGACCTTTTCGACGTCCGCTCCGTCCGGCAGGAGGGCGGGCGCGAGGTCCGTGGCGACGGCCGTCGCCCGCGCCTCGAGGTCGCGGCGGGTCCGGTCGGTGATGGCGCGGTCCAGGATCCGCCCGAGGAGGACGGCGAAGAGCCCGCCGAGCAGAAGGCCGGCCGCGAGGGGAACGAGGGAGTGGCGGAGGAGCTTCTTCATCGCGGGAACCGGTACCCGACGCCGACGACGGTCTCGATCAGCTCCTCGCCGATCTTCCGGCGCAGGGAGCGGATGTGGACGTCGACGGTCCGGGTCTCGACGTCGGCCGCGTAGTCCCAGAGCCGGGAGAGGATCGTCTCGCGGCTGACGACACGCCCCGCGCTCCGGATCAGGAGCCAGAGGAGGTCGAACTCCTTCTTCGTCAGGTGGACGGGCGTCCCGTCCCTGAGGACGAGATGGCGGGAGCGGTCGACCCGGAGCGAGCCGCTCTCCCACACGTCCTCGCGGCCCCCGGCCGCGCTCGTCCGGCGAAGGTGGGCCGCGACGCGCGCCAGCAGCTCCTTCACCGAGAACGGCTTCGTGACGTAGTCGTCCGCGCCGAGCTCGAAGCCGAGCAGCTTGTCCCGCTCCTCGACGCGGGCCGTCAGCATGAGGATCGGGATCCCCCGGGTCTCCTCGTTCTTCCGGAGCTCCCGGCAGATGGCCAGACCGTCCACGTCGGGGAGGTTCAGGTCCAGGAGGACGAGGTCGGGCGGGCGGGCGACGAGCGCGTCGAGCGCCACGAGGCCCCCCGCGTAGCGCTCCACCTCGTAGCGTCCGTCCTTCTTCAGGTTCCAGGTCAGCGTGTAGGCGAGGTCGTCGTCGTCCTCGACGACCACGATCCGCGGGCGGGGGGAGCCGGAAGTCGTCTTCATCCGAACCTCCCGGTAATGTAGTCCTCCGTCGTCTTCTGCGCCGGCTTCGTGAAGATCGCGTCCGTCGGGCCGAATTCGACGAGCTGTCCGAGCATGAAGAAGCCGGTCTCGTCCGAGACCCGCGCGGCCTGCTGCATGTTGTGCGTCACGATGACGATCGTGTAGCGCTTCTTCAGGTCGAAGATCAGCTCCTCGACCTTCGCCGTCGCGATCGGATCGAGGGCGGAGCAGGGCTCGTCCATCAGGAGGATCTCCGGCTCCACGGCGATCGCACGGGCGATGCAGAGCCGCTGCATCTGCCCGCCCGAGAGGCCGAGTGCGGAATCGAAGAGCCGGTCCTTCACCTCGTCCCAGAGGGCCGCGCCCCGGAGCGAACGCTCGCAGGCGTCCTCCAGGGCCGGTCGCCCGTTGACCCCCTGGATCCGGAGGCCGTAGACGACGTTCTCGAAGATCGACTTCGGGAAGGGGTTCGACTTCTGGAAGACCATTCCGAAGCGCTTGCGGATCTGCGTGACGTCGGCGTCCCGGTCGTTGATGTCCTCGCCGTGGATCCGGATGCTCCCGGAGATCCTCACGCCGTCGATCAGGTCGTTCATCCGGTTGAAGCAGCGGAGGAGCGTCGACTTGCCGCAGCCGGAGGGGCCGATGAGAGCGGTCACCGCGTTCCGGCGGCACGCCATGTCGATGCCGAAGAGGGCCTGCTTGGCCCCGTAGAAGAGGTCGAGCCCCTTCACCTCGATGACCGGCGCGCCGGCCGGCCCCGCCGCGGCGCCCGCGCCGCCGCTCACGGCGGGTCGGGGGACGGAAGCTTCGATGGTCAGCGGCATCGGCGTCCTCAGAAGGCCGCGCCGTGAAGGCGGCGGCGGAGGCGGTTTCGGACGAGGATCGCCGTCAGGTTCAGGGAGACGACGACGGCGAGCAAGAGGATGGTCGTCGCGTAGACCATCGGGATGGCCGCCTCCACGTTCGGGCTCTGGAAGCCGACGTCGTAGAGGTGGAAGCCGAGGTGCATGATCTTCCGGTCGAGGTGGAGGTACGGGAAGGCGCCGTCGACCGGAAGGGTCGGGGCGAGCTTCACGACGCCGACGATCATGAGCGGCGCCACCTCGCCCGTGCCCCGCGCCATGGCGAGGATGAGGCCGGTCAGGATGCCGGGCGCCGCGGCCGGCAGGACGACTCGCCGGACCGTCTGCCACCGGGTCGCCCCGAGGGCGAGAGAGGCGTGCCGCATGCCGGCCGGAACCGCGGCGAGCGCCTCTTCCGTCGCGACCACGACGACGGGGACCGTCAGGAGGGCGAGCGTCAGGGCGCACCAGAGGATGCCGCCCGTGCCGTACGTGGGGGACGGGAGAGTCTCCGGGAAGACGAGCCGGTCGATCCGTGAGCCGACGCCGTAGACGAAGAACCCGAGGCCGAAGATTCCGAAGACGATCGACGGCCCGCCCGCGAGGTTGTTGACGGCGATCCGGACGAGCCGGACGAGCCGTCCCTGTGCGGCGTACTCCCGGAGGTAGAGGGCCGCCACGACGCCGAACGGGACCGAGACGAGGCTCATGAGGACCACCATCAGGACCGTCCCGAAGAGGGCCGGGAAGATCCCCCCTTCGGTGTTCGACTCCCGCGGCTCGCCCGAGACGAACTCCCAGAGGCGCGCGGCGTAGACCCGCGCCTTCCCCGCCGTCGTCAGGTCGTTCGGCCGGACGATCCGGACGATGTCGCGGAGGAGAACGGTCTTCTCGCGCCCCCCGGCGTCGGCGACGACGGCGGAGCTCGCGGAGGCGTCCCGCCGGAGCGCTTCCGCGCGCTCCCGTTCGGTCTCGTACCGCTTCCTGAGCTCGGCTTCGCGGGCCTCCACGCCCACCCGGATCGACTCGAGGCGGGGGTCCTTCGAGAGCTCGGCCTTCCGGAGGCGGAGCCGCTCCTTCTCGAGGAGGGCGTTGACCTCTCCGACGTCCTTCCGTTCGGCCTCGTTCAGCCGGACGAAGGCGGCCCGAGCCTCCCTCTGGAGCCGGACGAGCGCCGGGAATCCCTCGGGGCCTTCCGCGACGAGCTCGTCGCCCCGGCGGACCTCCTTCAGGAACCCGTGGAAGTCCCCGTACTCCTGCCGCTCGAGGAGAAGCGCGTCCGCCGGCGTGTCCTTCCGGACGATGTCCGCGACGGGAATCCAGCGGAAGTCGAGGCCGTTCAGGTCGCGGTTCGCGATCTTCACCCGGATCCGCCCTCCCGAGGGCGTGCTTTCGGAGGAGAGGACCTCTCCGAGAACGACCTGGCCGTCCTTCGTCGCGATCCGCTCGAGCGTCCGGGGCCAGAAGAAGCCGAGCCCGCGGACGGCGACGAGGGCGAGGAGCCCGAAGATCATCAGGAGCGAGACGGCGAGGCCGGCCCCCGTGAGCCAGATCATCGGGTCGCCCCGGTGGAAGAGGAACTCGCGCAGGCGCTTCGGCATCAGATCACCGAGTACTTCTTCCGGAGGCGCTGCCGCATCACCTCGGCCACCGTGTTGACGAGAAAGGTGAGCAGGAAGAGGAGGAGCGCCGAGAGGAAGAGGACGCGGTAGAGCGTTCCCCCCTGCGGCGCCTCGGAGATCTCGACGGCGATGTTCGCCGAGAGGGTCCGCATCCCGTTGAACGGGGACCACTCCAGGATGGGGGTGTTCCCGGTGGCCATCAGGACGATCATCGTCTCGCCGACCGCCCGGCCGAAGCCGACCATCAGGGCCGAGAAGATCCCGGCAGAGGCGGTCGGGAGGACGACGCGGACGGCGGTCTGCCAGGGCGAGGCGCCGAGGGCGAGGGACGCGGCCTTGAGGTGCTGCGGGACGCTGGAGAGGGCGTCCTCCGAGATCGTGAAGATGATCGGGATGACGGCGAAGCCCATCGCGAAGGCGATCACGACGGAGTTCCGCGCGTCGTACGTCAGGTGGAGGGCCGCGTGGAGCCACCCCTTGAAGTCGCCGGCGAAGAGGAGGCGCTCGAGAGCCGGGCCGGCGGCGAAACAGAGCCCCGCGGCGAGGAGGGCCAGCGCGACGAGGGCGCCCAGCTCGGCGACGCCCGTGACCCGCCGCCGCCATTCGGACGGGAGCGCCTCCCGGACGAAGACTCCCGCGAGGACGACGGCCGGAAGGGCGGGGACGAGGAGGAGGACGGGAAGAGTCGCCGACTGGACGAGCGGGGCGAACCAGAGTCCGGCGAGGAAGCCGAGAACGACCGACGGCAGCGCCGCCATCACCTCCACGACGGGCTTCACGAAGGTGCGCACCCGCGGCGGCGCGAAGGCCGAGGTGTAGAGCGCCGCTGCGAGCGCGATCGGCACCGCGAAGAGGAGGGCGTAGAGCGTCCCTTTGAGCGTCCCGAAGATCAGGGGGACGAGGGAGAGCTTGGCCTCGAAGTCGTCGGTCGACCCGCTCGACTGCCAGACGTACTCCGGCCGGTCGTACCCCTCGTACAGGGTCTTTCCGAAGAGCGCCGAGAGCGAGATCTCGGGATGGGGTGCCTCGAGGAAGAAGGAGCGGGTGCCGCCGGAGGTCGTCGCGGTGACGGTCTTCCCCTTCGCGTCGAAGGCGACGGCCATCACCGGCTCTCCCGCGTCGGTGGCGGCCAGCGTCCGGGCGTTCGTGGCGTAGCGGGCGACGAGCTTTCCGGCCGCGTCCCCCGTCACGAAGGTCCGGCCCCGGGGCGAGGAGGCGAAGGCGGTGACCGGGGCTCCGTGTCCCTCGAACGAACGGACGATCCGGAAGCGCCTCTCGTCGCTCTCCGGCGCCTCGCGGACGCGCAGGAGGGCGCGGACGCGACCTCTCGCGTCGCCGGCGATGACCGTTTCGCCCCCCACGAGCGCACCGAGGACCGTGACCGGCGCGGGAGCGTCGGGCACGAGGAGGACCTTCTCGAGGAGCTTCGGCTCCGGACCGTCCGCGACCTCGAAGACCGAGACCTGGCCCGCGTCGTCGCCCGAGAGAAGGAGCGACCCGCCCGCCAGCGCCAGGCGCGACTCGTTCGAGGCGAGTGCGGCGGCGCCCTCCGGGGCGGCGGGTGCTCCGGCGGACGCGCTCAGCGGCACGAGGCGGGCGGGAGCGAAGAGGGGCAGCGCCTCCGAGACGATCAGGAGGAAGATCAGGACGAGGCTTCCGATCATGAAGAGCCCGCCGCCGGCAATGACGGCGGTGGACGCCCTGTCCGAAAGCTTCGTGAGGAGGCGCTGGGTCCTTCGGCTCACGGGCGGATGGTCAGTCGAGCTTCGCCAGCTCCTCCGCCGCGACCTTCGCGGTCAGCGGGAAGAAGCCGTCCTTGACGACGATCTCCTGCCCCTCCTTCGAGAGGACGAAGCGGAGGAACTCCTTCACGAGCGGGTCGAGCGGCCGGCCCGGCGCCTTGTTCACGTAGACGTTCAGGTACCGGGAGAGCGGGTACTTTCCCGACAGGACGTTTTCGTACGACTCGCCGTAAAAGTCCCCCCCGGCCTTCTCGGCCAGCTTCACTGTCTTCACGCCCGACGTGGTGTAGCCGACGCCGGAGTAGCCGATGGCGTACCGGTCCTCGGCGACGCCCTGCACCACCGACGAGGAGCCGGGCTGCTCCTTGACCGTGGCCCGGTAGTCGCCCTTGCCGAGGGCGTGCTCCTTGAAGTAGCCGTAGGTCCCCGAGGCGCTGTTCCGGCCGAAGAGCGAGATCGGCTTCGACGCCCACTCACCGGTCAGTCCGAGGTCGCCCCAGGTCCGGATCTCCTTTCCTCCCCGCCGGCGGGTCGAGGAGAAGATCCCGTCGACCTGCGCCAGGGTCAGCTTCTCGATCGGGTTGTCCTTGTTGACGTAGACGGCGATGCCGTCGAGCGCCACGCGGACGAGCGTCGGCTTGCAGCCATGCTTCGCCTCGAACTTGTCCTTCTCGGCGCCGGTCATCTCGCGCGACATCGGCCCGAGCTGCGCCGTTCCTTCGATCAGGGCCGGGGGCGCCGTCGAGGACCCCTTCCCCTCGACCTGGATCTTCACGTTGGGGTAGCTCTTCCGGTACCCCTCGGCCCAGTAGGTCATCAGGTTGTTGAGCGTGTCCGAGCCGATGGAGGTCAGGTTTCCCGAGATGCCCGAAACGCGCGTGTAGGCGGGAATCGCCGGGTCC
>DAOMFB010000100.1:0-8514 GCA_035429585.1 Thermoanaerobaculia bacterium | reverse complement strand
CTCTTCCAGCACTTCTTCTGGTTCTACTCCCACCCCGCCGTCTACATCATGATCCTGCCGGCGATGGGGGTGATCAGCGAGATCGTCGCCGCCTGCGCCCGCAAGAGGATCTTCGGGTACAAGTTCGTCGCCTTCGCCTCCGTCGCCATCGCGACGCTCGGATTCCTCGTCTGGGCCCACCACATGTTCATCTCGGGCATGTCGATCTACGCGGGCGCCGTCTTCTCGATCCTCACGATGTTCGTCGCGGTCCCGTCGGCCGTGAAGGTCTTCAACTGGACGGCGACGCTCTACAAGGGATCGGTCGTCTGGGAGACGCCGATGCTCTACGCCCTCGGCTTCATCGGCGTCTTCGTCATCGGCGGACTGACGGGGACGATGCTCGCGACGATGGGGCTCGACGCCCACATCCACGACACCTACTTCCTGGTCGCTCACTTCCACTACGTCATGGTCGGGAGCGCCGTCATGGGCTACCTCGGCGGGATCCACTTCTGGTGGCCGAAGGTCACGGGGCGCCTCTACCCCGCCTTCCTCTCGAAGTTCGCCGCCATCGTCGTCTTCATCGGCTTCAACGTGACGTTCTTCCCCCAGTTCCTCCTCGGCTATCTCGGGATGCCGCGCCGCTACCACACCTACCCGCCGGAGTTCCAGACGCTGAACGTGATGTCCTCGGCGGGGGCGACGATCCTCGGCGTCGGCTACCTCATCCCGATGCTGTACCTGGTCTGGTCGCTCAAGTGGGGTCCGCGCGCGTCCGCGAACCCGTGGGGCGCCGTCGGGCTCGAGTGGGAGACGACCTCGCCGCCCCCGACGCACAACTTCGCGACGCCCCCGGTCGTGACCACCGAGGCGTACGACTACGCGGCCCGCGCCGCCCGGGAGGTGCCCGTTGGCCTCTGACGCACACGCCTCTCCCGGCCTTGCCCACCACTTCGACTCCTACGAGCAGCAGAAGGAGTCGGCGACCCTCGGGATGTGGCTCTTCATCGTCCAGGAGATCCTCTTCTTCGGAGGCCTCTTCTTCGCCTACGCCCTCTACCGCTGGAAGTACCCGGTCGCCTTCAACCACGCGAGCCGCCACCTCGACGTGACGCTCGGGACCTTCAACACGATCGTCCTGATCGGGAGCTCGCTCACCGTCGCGATGGCGGTCCGCTCGGCGCAGATCGCGAAGCCGAGGCGGATCGTCGGCTTCCTCCTCGGGACGGCCCTCCTCGGCTCGGTCTTCCTCGGCGTGAAGGCGTACGAGTACCACCACAAGTGGGTGGAGCACCTCGTGCCGGGGCCCGACTTCGCCTTCGCCGGGCCGGGCGCCGAGAACGCCCGGATCTTCTTCTCGCTCTACTTCGCGATGACCGGGCTCCACGCCCTCCACATGGTCGTCGGCATCGCGATCCTCCTGTTCCTCCTCCGGCCGGCGTGGCAGGGCCGGTACACCCCCGAGAACCACAACATGATCGAGGGGTTCGGCCTCTACTGGCACTTCGTCGACATCATCTGGATCTTCCTCTTCCCGCTCCTCTACCTCGCCGGGCGGCACCACAGCCTCTGAGGAGGGGGCCGGCATGAGCACGCACGAGAGCCACATCTCCTCCGTCGGGACGCTCCTGCGGGTCTTCTTCGCCCTCATGGCGCTGACGGCCCTGACGACGGGCGTCGCCTACGTCGACCTCGGCGCGGGATCGACGGCCGTCGCCCTCGCGATCGCGATCGCGAAGGCCTCCCTCGTCGTCTGGTTCTTCATGAACGTCCGGTTCAACTCGAGGTTGATCCCGGTCGTCATCCTCGGCGGCCTCTTCTTCGTCGCCGTCCTCTTCGTCGAGACGTTCGCCGATTACGCGAGCCGGGGCTGGTTCGGATACGGGCGCTGACCCGGATCGCCGCGACCCCTTAAGATCGCGGTCATGAGCGAGACCCCGCCCCGGAAGAACGGGAACGGCCCCCCCCGCCGGATCCCGAAGCCGATGCCCGGCCATCTCGACGTCCCCGGCATCATCGAGACCTTCGCCGAGGAGATGATGTACTCCGTCGCGAAGGACGAGTTCACCGCCACCGACGTCGACGTCTACTTCGCCCTCGCCTACGCCGTGCGCGACCGCCTCATGGAGCGCTGGTTCCTGACCCAGGACACCTACTACAAGACGGACGCCAAGCGGGTCTACTACCTCTCGATGGAGTTCCTGCCGGGGCGCGTCCTCCTCCACAACATCCTCGCCCTCGGCGCGCACCCCGCCTACGCCCGCGCCGTCGAGAAGCTCGGCTACGACCTCTCGGAGATCGGGGAGAAGGAGGTCGACCCGGCGCTCGGCGGCGGCGGCCTCGGGCGGCTCGCCGCCTGCTTCGTCGACTCCGCCGCCACGCTCGCCCTCCCCTTCTTCGGCTACGGCATCCGGTACGAGTACGGCATCTTCCGGCAGCGGATCAAGGACGGTTTCCAGGTGGAGGCGCCCGACAACTGGCTCCGGTACGGGAACCCGTGGGAGATTCCCCGCCCCGACTCCGTCGTCCCCGTGAAGTTCTACGGCCGGACGATCTCCTACCGCGACGACGCCGGAAGGGCCCGGACCGAGTGGGTCGACACCGAGGACGTCTACGCGATGGCGTACGACATGCCCGTCGTCGGGTACCGGAACGACACGGTCAACTCCCTGCGGCTCTGGTCCGCCCGGTCGACGCGCGAGTTCGACCTCGCGACGTTCAACGCCGGGGACTACACGCACGCCGTCGAGGACAAGACCCGGACGGAGAACATCTCGAAGGTCCTCTACCCCCCCGACCACGAGCTGGCCGGGAAGGAGCTCCGCCTCAAGCAGCAGTTTTTCTTCGTCTCGGCGACGCTCCAGGACCTCATCCGCCGGTTCAAGAAGCGGCACCGGGCGTGGGACGACCTGCCCGACAAGGTCGCGATCCAGCTGAACGACACCCACCCGTCCGTCACGGTCCCGAGCCTCATGAGGATCCTCCTGGACGAGGAGGGGATCGAATGGGGCCGCGCCTGGGAGATCACGCAGGCCGTCTGCGGCTTCACGAACCACACGGTCCTCCCCGAGGCGCTCGAGACCTGGCCGAAGGAGCTGTTCGGCCGGCTCCTGCCGCGCCACCTCCAGATCGTCGAGGAGATCGACCGGCGCTTCCGCGAGCAGGTGCGCCGGAGCTTCCCGGGAGACGAGGACAAGGTCGCGCGGACCGCGATCCTCTCCGAGGGGAACGGAGGCGTCGTCCGGATGTCGCACCTCGCGATCGTCGGGAGCCACGCCGTGAACGGCGTCGCGAAGCTCCACTCCGAGATCCTCAAGCGCGAGACGTTCCGCGACTTCCACGACCTCTTCCCCGGCCGGTTCCAGAACAAGACGAACGGGATCACGCCCCGCCGCTGGCTCCTGAAGTGCAACCCGGGACTCTCGGCCCTGATCTCCGACGCGATCGGGGAGAAGTGGATCACGGACCTCGAGCAGCTCGCGCGGATCCGGCCCCTCGCCGACGACGCGGCGTTCCGGGAGAGGTGGACGGCCGTCAAGCGCGAGAACAAGGTGCGCTTCGCGGAGACGTGCGCCCGCGGCCAGCACGTCGCCATCGACCCCGATTCGCTGTTCGACGTGCAGGTGAAGCGGATCCACGAGTACAAGCGCCAGGTCCTGAACGCCCTCCACGTCCTCGCCCTCCGCAAGCGGATCCACGACGGGCGAGCGGCCGGCCCGCCCCGGACGGTCTTCTTCGCGGGGAAGTCGGCCCCGGGCTATGCGATGGCGAAGCTGATCATCCGGTTCCTGAACGGCGTCGCCGACCTCGTGAACGGGGACCCGAAGCTCGGCGGGAGGCTCCGGGTCCTCTTCCTGCCGAACTACAGCGTCACCTGCGCCGAGCGGATCTTCCCCGCCTGCGACATCTCCGAGCAGATCTCGACCGCCGGGCTCGAGGCCTCGGGAACCGGGAACATGAAGGCCGCCCTGAACGGCGCCCTGACCATCGGGACCCTCGACGGCGCGAACATCGAGATCCGGGACGCCGTCGGGGCGGAGAACATCTTCATCTTCGGCCACACGGCCGAAGAGATCGACGCCCTCCGGAAGGGCGGCGACGAACCCAGGCGATGGATCGCGAAGAGTCCCGAGCTGGACGCCGCGCTCGCGGAGATCCCGCGGCTCGAAGGGGGCAGCCCCGGGCTCTTCCGGCCTCTCCTCGACGAGCTGCTCGGCCGGGACCGCTTCTTCAACTGCGCGGACTTCGCCGCCTACGTCGAGACGCAGCAGAAGGCGTCGGCGATCTACGGCACCGAGGCGTGGACCCGGATGTCGATCCGGAACGTGGCCGGGATGGGCTTCTTCTCCTCCGACCGGGCCATCCGCGAGTACGCGAGCGAGATCTGGAACGTGACGTCCGTCCCCGTCCGGTTCGAGGGGTGAGGACGGCGCGGGGATGGAGCACCGGCTCGAAGCCCGCCTCGAGCTCCCGCTCCCTCCCGAGGCCGTCTTCTCGTTCTTCGCGGAGGCGGCCAACCTCCAGCGGATCACGCCGCCGGAGCTGGACTTCCGCATCCTCACCCCCCTGCCGATCCCGATGGCGGCGGGGACCCTGATCGAGTACCGCCTGAGGCTCCTCGGGGTGCCGTTCCGGTGGCTCACGCGGATCGCCGCCTGGGACCCGCCGCGGGGATTCGTCGACGAGCAGCTGAGGGGCCCCTACGCCCTCTGGGTCCACCGGCACGATTTCGAGCCGACCCCGGGAGGGACGTCCGTCCGCGACCGGGTCCGGTACCGCCTTCCCCTCGGGCCCCTCGGGGACCTCGCGCAGCCCCTCGTCCGCCTCCAGCTGGAGCGGATCTTCGCGTACCGCGCACGCGCGGTGGCCCGACTCCTCCCCGGAGCGCCCGCGGCCGCTCCGGCGGCCCCGGAACGCTATACTTCGACCGCCCGGTAGCGCCCCGGAACCGATCGCGCAGACGACGTGCCCCGAAAACCGGCGCCCGCGACGGCCCGCTGAAAGGAACCCCTCTTGGCACGAACCAACTACTCATTCGAGCGACGCCAGCGCGACCTGGCGAAGAAGAAGAAGGCCGAGGAGAAGCTCGCGCGGAAGATCGCGAAGTCGAAGGAAAAGGGGGCCGGCGGGCCGCCCATCGTCCCCGACGAAGAGACGCCGCTTCCGCCCCCGGAGCCCGCCAAGGAAGCGTAAGCGCCTGCGCATCGCCCTGACCCGGGCGGTGAGCCCCGCCCTCGCCCGGTGCGAGCTGACGCACCTTCCGAGGGTTCCCGTCGACGCGGTCCTCGCCCGCCTCCAGCACGAGGGGTACGAGGCGGCCCTCGCGGCGCTCGGCTGCACGGTCGTCCGCGTCGCGGACGCCCCCGACCTGCCCGACGCCGTCTTCGTCGAGGACACGGCGGTCGTGCTGCCCGAGGTCGCCGTCGTCACGCGCCCCGGCGCGGCCTCGCGCCGCCCGGAGACCGCGGCGACGGCCCACGCGCTCGCCGCCTGGCGTCCGGTGAGGTTCATCGAGGAACCGGGCAGCCTCGACGGGGGGGACGTCCTCCGGCTCGGGAGGAGGCTCTACGTGGGCGCCTCGGGCCGGAGCAACGCGTCGGGCATCGGCCAGCTCCGGTCCCTTCTGGCGCCCCTCGGCTACGCCGTGGAGGCGGTCCCGTTCGCCGGCTGCCTCCACCTGAAGTCGGCCGTCACGGCCGTGGCCGGGGACCGGATCCTCGTCAACCCGGCGTGGGTGGACCCCGCCCGCTTCGAGGGCGTGGCCGCCCTCGAGACCGACCCCGCGGAGCCCCACGCGGCGAACGCCCTTATCGTCGGGGACGCCGTCGTCTATCCCGAGTCGTTCCCCAGGACGCGGTCGAGGCTGCTGGCCGCCGGCGTCGCCGTGACGGCCGTGGACGTCTCCGAGCTCCAGAAAGCCGAAGGCGCGGTCACCTGCTGCAGCCTCGTCTTCGAGGCCCCCGCCGGCGCTCGATAGAATCCGTGACGACCTCGATGTGCCGCTTCTCGCGGGCCGTTCAGGCCGCCGGGCTGGTCGCCGCCGTTCTCCTGGGCTCCCCCCGGGCCGGCGCGGGGGGGTTCTTCGACGACGTCCCGCGGAAGAGCTACGTGCGGGACGACGTCGCGCTGGACGTCCTCTCCGTCGACGGCCGGGACGGGACGGTCGTCGCCCGGATCCGCTACCTGAGGCTCGTCCTCGATCCCGGACGGAGCGGCGTCGCGACCGATCTCTGGCCCCAGCGCGAGATGATCCTCGTCGAGCGCGCCTCCGGCGAGCGCCTCGTCTTCGAGCGCCTGTCCGGGATCCCGCCCTCCGCGGACGCCGACGCCCTCGCGCCGCGGGGACGCCTCGCCGTCGAGGGCGCCGCCGTCGAGACCTTCCTCCGGACGGGGACGGGTGCCTGCGCGGCGCTCGACGGCCTCATCCGCACCGGGCAACTGGACCTTCCCTTCGCGCTGGAGGACCTCCCGGCCCCCACCGTGCGGCGCGGGATCGCGCAGGCGATCGGGGCGGCCCTCGACGCGCGCGACCTCGACGTCGTCGGCGACACGATCCCCATCCTCCTCCGGGCCGAGTCCCAGGGAATCCCGCTCTCGCCCCTCAAAGTCCTCGACCTCGTGCTGCCCGGCCGCATCTTCGCGCGGTCCGCGGCATCGCTGACCTTTCGCGTCTCGGCCGCGGTGCCGCCGGACCCGGCCGCCCCGCCGTGGTCGTCCATGACACAGGCGCCCGAGCTGATCCCGGGCGTGCCGGCGTTCTGAGGCGGCACCGTGATGCGACGCGCCCACCGGCTCCTTCTCGCGCTCCTCGTGGCGTGGCCCGCCCGCGGCGAGGAGCCGCGGGTCTCGATGTACCGGCTGTCGGACGACGGATTGCTCGCCGTCTCGATCGTCCGCGCCGAGCGGGGCTCGGGCCCCGGGGCCACCGTCGTGTTCGTCCTCGAGGGGCCGCGCGGCGACCGGATCTTCCTGCGGCGGTCCCTCCCCGAGCCCGGCGTCGTCCGGCACGAGGCGTGGCTCGGCCGGGGGACTCCGGTGGCATTCACCCGGCGGGGGGCGGAGCCCGTCCTCCTCGAGGCCGGAGGGCGGTCGCTCCGGTACGACGAGGCCGACCTCCCCCGCCCCACCGTCCGCTGCTGGCTCGTCGCCGTGGTCTCGCGCGTCGACCCGAAGCTCCTCGAGGCCGCCGCCGGGATCCGGCTCCTCCGGGAGTGGTCCGGGGGCGGAGACCTCGGAGACGCCTTCTACCCGGCGCGCGTCCTCGCCGGGGCGGCCGACCCGCTGGAGGCCCGGCCCCGGGGAACGGTCCGCATCCAGGAGGGCCCTTTCGAGGGCGAGCCCTGGAGCCAGCTGTCCCGCGAGGCCGTCGGGGAACTGGGACGGAACTGACCCCGGCGCGTTCCGGGCCGCTCAGCGCCCGGGCGCCGGCTTCGTGATCTCCTCGAGGAACTCCCTCGTCGGGACCGTGTCGCGGCTCCAGGCCGCCAGGCGCGCCAGAGGCCAGGTGCCCTCCGCGGCGGTCCGCTCCAGGACGGCCAGGGACTTCTCCTTCTGGCCGGGCGTTCCGAGAAACCGGACGAGGTTCATCTCGAGAAGGGCCTCGCCCCGGAACCGGACGTCGGGACTCGACTTCGCCACGTCGATGAGGTCGTCCAGCTTCCTGTCGGGCATCTCGAGGACCGTCTTTCCGTCCTTGTCCGTCCGGAGATACGGACCCAGGTCGGTCCGCGTGAGCCGCTCCGAGGTCAGGAGCTTCTGCGGCGCCGCCTCGCCGATCACGAGCGCCGCGAGGAGCATCAGGCGCGGGTCGCCGCTCTTCGCGGCCCGGGCGTAGATCCCCTCCGCGCCGATCCGGACGCACGCGAGACCCACGAGGTCCGTGATGACCACCGTGCCTTCCTGACGCAGGAGACGCCCGAGCCGGATCGCCCGCCGGAAATCGGCGAGGGCCTTCTCCGGGTCCTTCTCCACCTCGCCGCGCGCCGCCCAGGAGCGAGCGAGGGTCAGGGGAAGGATGAGGTTCGGGACCTGCGTGTCCCAGGCCTTCAGCTCGAAGATCTCCGGGTAGAAGCGCATCGTGGCCTGGTCGCACCACGGCTCGGCCTCCCGGAGAAGCGGGTCGTCGGGCGGGAGGACCTTCCCGAGAGCCGCCGGGCCGTCGATCCTCCGCTCGAGCGCGGCCGTCCACTCCGAAAGCCGGCTGCCGTTCGGCTTGGCGAAGTCCTTGAGCCAGATCGCCGCGTTCGCCCGTCCCGTCCCGAGAGGCGCGAGGACGTCGAGGTCGGTCCGGAAGCTGATCGGCCAGGCGGTGCGCGCCTCCTCGCAGGACCAGCACGGGACCGCGAGCGTGGCGACATCGACGGAGCGCGGCGGCGGCACCTCGGCCCGCGGCGCCTCCGGGCGCGCGCCGGCCGCGAAACGGGCCACGAGGAGGGCCGCGAGCGCCACGAGGGCGCCCGCCGCCGAAAGGACGGCGATCGCGGGGCGCTTCGCGAGGGCCGTCGGGAGGGCCTCCAGCGTCTTCGTCGCCTC
>DAOMFB010000099.1:0-8568 GCA_035429585.1 Thermoanaerobaculia bacterium | reverse complement strand
GCCGCGGCCGCGGTCCTCGCGAGGGCCGTGGCCGAGACGCGGGAGCTGAGGGACGCGGCGCTCGCGGCGGAGCGGGCCCGGCTCGCCGCCGACCTCGCGCGCCGGAACACGAGGCCGGACTTCGTCGCGTCGGCGGGCTACATGAACCGCGGCTCCCTCCCCCTGATGTGGTCCGTGGGCCTCGGGGTCTCGATCCCGCTCTGGGCGGGCCGGAAGCAGCGGCCGCTCATCGTCGAGGCCGAGAGCCTTCTCGAGTCGGCCTCGGCGCGGGAGCTCTCCCTCCGGCGCCAGGTCGAGGCCCTGACGGAAGAGCGGCTCGTCCGGATGGAGTCGCTCGCGGCGGAGTCCCGTCTCGACGCCGAGGCGATCCTCGTCCAGGACCGCCTCTCGGTGGACGCCGCGCTCGTCAGCTATCGGACCGGCGCCGTCCCGTTCGTCACCGTCCTCGAGGCGCTCGGCACCTACTTCTCCGACCGCCGCGCGGCGGTCTCGCGCCGGGCGAGTCTGATCCGGGCAGAGGCCGACCTCTACGAGTTCTCGCTCGACCGCAGCGCCCCGGCCCCCATGACCTCCCGGGCGGCCGCCTCCGCGGCGGCCCTCCCGAGGATGTAGGAACGAACATGAAGCAGAAACGCCTCCTCGCGCTCGTCCTCGCCGCCGCGGTCTCCGCCGCGGCCGCCGGCTCCGCCCTCGTCTCGTCCGGGTGCCGGAAGGCCGGCGGCCCCGCGGCGGCCGTCCGCCGGTACCACTGCCCGATGCATCCCGAGGTCGTCAAGGACGGACCCGGCGACTGCCCGATCTGCGGCATGAAGCTCGTCCCGATCGAGGACACCGCCGCGCCCCCGGCCTCCGGCGCCCCGGAGCTCGCGCCGGTCGAGATCGACGCGGCGAAGCGGCAGCTCCTGGGCCTCCGGACGACCGTCGTGAAGCGCGCCCCCTTCGAGACGTCCATCCGGACGACCGGGCGCATCGCGGCGGACGAGCGGCGCGTCCACCACGTCCACACGCGTTACGAAGGCTTCGTCGAGCACGTCACGGCGGACTTCACGGGCAAGTACGTGACGAAGGGCGAGGTCCTCGCCCATCTCTACAGCCCCGAACTCTACGCGACGCAGGAGGAGTATCTGCTCGCCCTGAAGGCGTCCCGTTCGCTCGGGCCGTCCGCGGTTCCCTCCGTCGCCGACGGAGGCCGCGACCTCCTCGCCGCCGCGCGCCAGCGGCTCCTCCTCTGGGAGATCGCGCCGTCCGACATCGCGGAGATCGAGAAGCGGGGAGAGCCGATCCGCGCCATGCCGGTCTACGCGCCGATCTCGGGGTACGTGACCGGCCGGATGGCCTACCACGGGATGAAGGTGACCTCGGCCGACACGCTCTTCGACATCCTCGATCTGTCGCGTGTCTGGCTCCTCGCGGACGTCTACGAATACGAACTTCCGCGCCTTTCGCTCGGCGGGAAGGCGACGATGACGCTCTCGTACTGGCCCGGCCGCGTCTGGAACGGAACGGTGACGTACGTCTACCCGGCCGTCGACGAGAAGACGCGGACCGTGAAGGTACGCGTCGAGCTCGACAACCCGAAGGGCGAGCTGAAGCCCGAGATGTTCGCGGACGTGACCCTTCACAGCCGTCCCCGCGTGGCGCTCCAGGTGCCCGACGACGCGGTCCTGGAGAGCGGCACGCGAAACATCGTCTTCGTGTCCGAAGGCGAAGGACGTCTCGCGCCGCGCGAGGTCTCGGTGGGCGATCACGGGGTCGGTGTCGTGGAGATCCGGGACGGCCTGAAGGAGGGGGAGGTCGTCGCGCTGGGCGCGAACTTCCTCGTCGACTCCGAGTCGCGGCTCAAGGCCTCCATCGGCGCGATGGGGGGCGCGAAATGATTCGCCGGATCATCCGCTTCTCCGCCGAGAACAAGTACCTGGTCCTCGCCCTCTACGCCGTCTCCGTCGTCCTCGCGGTCGGCGTCATCCGGAGGACGCCGCTCGACGCCATCCCCGACCTGTCGGACACGCAGGTCATCATCTACTCGCGCTGGGACCGGAGCCCGGACGTCCTCGAGGACCAGGTCACGTACCCCGTCGTGACGGCCCTCCTCGGCGCGCCGAAGGTCAAGACGATCCGCGGCTTCTCGGATTTCGGCTTCTCCTACGTCTACGTCATCTTCGAGGACGGCACCGACATCTACTGGGCGCGCTCGCGCGTCCTCGAGTACCTTTCGAAGATCCAGTCCCGTCTCCCCGCCGGCGTGAAGACCGAGCTGGGGCCCGACGCGACGAGCGTCGGCTGGGTCTACCAGTACGCCCTCGTCGACGAGAGCGGGAAGACCGCCACGGACGAGATCCGCTCCTACCAGGACTGGTTCCTCCGCTACGCGGTCCAGTCGGTGCCGGGCGTCGCCGAGGTCGCCAGCGTGGGCGGCTTCCAGAAGCAGTACCAGGTGACCCTGGATCCGAACACGCTCGCGGCCTACGGCCTTTCGCTCGACGGGGTCGTGGACGCCATCCGGAAGAGCAACAACGAGGTCGGGGGGCGGCTGATCGAGTTCTCCGGCCGGGAATACATGGTCCGGGGCCGCGGCTACCTGAAGGACATCCGGGACATCGAGAGGATCGCCGTCAAGACGAACGAGAAGGGGACGCCCCTGACCGTGGGCGACATCGGGAAGGTCTCGCTGGGGCCCGAGATCCGAAGGGGGATCACCGACCTCGACGGCAAGGGGGATGCCGTCGGGGGGATCGTCGTGATGCGCAGCGGCGAGAACGCCCTCGGCGTCATCGAGCGCGTCAAGACGCGCCTGAAGGAGATCGAGCCCTCTCTCCCCCCGGGCGTGAAGGTCGTCACGACATACGACCGGTCGGACCTGATCCGGCGCTCCATCGACACGCTCCGAAGCAAGCTCGTCGAGGAGATCCTCATCGTCTCGGCCGTCATTCTCCTGTTCCTGTGGCACGTGCCGAGCGCGATCGTGCCCATCGTGACGATTCCGATCTCGGTCCTTCTCGCGTTCATCCCGTTCAACGCGATGGGACTGGACATCAACATCATGTCGCTCGGCGGTATCGCGATCTCGATCGGCATCCTCGTGGACGGCGCGATCGTCGAGGTGGAGAACGCCTACAAGAGGCTGCAGCTCTGGAACGACGGGGGCCGGCCGGGCGACTTCCACGAGGTCCGGCTCGCGGCCCTCATGGAGGTCGGCCCTTCGGTCTTCTTCTCGCTCCTCGTCATCGCCGTCGCGTTCCTGCCGGTCTTCACGCTCGTGGACCAGGAAGGACGGCTCTTCAAGCCGCTCGCGTACTCGAAGAACCTCGCGATGGCGATCGCCGCGTTCCTGGCGATCACGCTCGATTCGGCCATCCGGATGCTCTTCGCGCGGATGGACGGATTCTCGTTCCGCCCGAAGTGGCTCGCCGGGGTCGTCAACCAGATCACGGTGGGGACGTACTACAGCGAGGAGAAGCACCCGATCAGCGTCATCCTCCACCGGATGTACGAGCGGCCCTGCCGGGCCGTGCTGCGCCATCCCAAGACCGCGATCGCGATCGCCGTTCTCGCGATGCTCTCCACCATTCCGGTCTTCCTGAAGCTCGGATCCGAGTTCATGCCGCCGCTCTACGAAGGCTCGATCCTCTACATGCCGACGACCCTGCCCGGCATGTCCGTCACGGAAGCCGAGCGTCTTCTCGAGGTGCAGGACCGCATCCTGAAGACCTTCCCGGAGGTCGAGCGCGTCTTCGGCAAGGCGGGACGGGCGGAGACGTCCACGGACCCGGCGCCGTTCTCGATGATGGAGACGACGGTCATCCTCAAGCCCGAGTCGGAGTGGCGGAAGAAGGAGCGATGGTATTCCTCGTGGGCACCGGGATGGCTGGCCGGCGTCTTCCGCCACGTGTGGGGCGACCACATCTCCCATGACGAGCTCGTGGACGAGATGGACCGGGCGCTGAAGATCCCCGGGACGACGAACGCGTGGACGATGCCCATCAAGGCCCGCATCGACATGCTCTCCACGGGGATCCGGACGCCCGTCGGCATCAAGGTCTTCGGCTCGGACCTCAAGGAGATCGAACGGATCGGCGCGGAGGTCGAGGCCGCCGTGAGGACCGTTCCGGGCACGCGCTCCGCCTTCGCCGAGCGGGTGGCCGGGGGCTACTTCATCGACTTCGACCTGAATCGCGACGCGCTCGCCCGATACGGGCTGACCGTGGACGACGCGAACTCCGTCATCATGACCGCGATCGGCGGCGAGAGCGTCACGACGGTCATCCGTGGCCGGGAACGTTACTCGGTCAACGTCCGGTATTCGCGCGAGCTGCGCGAGGATCTCGACCGCCTCGCCCGCGTCCTGGTACCGGCGACGACCGGCGCGCAGGTGCCTCTCGGCCAGCTCGCGGCGATCCGCCAGGCGCGGGGGCCGGCCATGATCCGGAACGAGAACGGCCTTCTGTCGGGCTACGTGTACGTCGACTTCGACACGTCGAAGGAAGACGTGGGCGGGTACGTCGAGAAGGCGAAGGCGGCCGTGGCGGGGAAGGTGGCGCTTCCGACCGGCACCACGCTCGTCTGGAGCGGGCAGTACGAGAACATGCTCCGCGTGAAGGAGCGCCTCAAGGTCGTGGTTCCGGTCACGCTCGCCCTGATCTGGCTCCTCATGTACGCGAATACCAAGTCCGCGATGAAGACGCTGATCGTGCTTCTCGCCGTCCCGTTCTCGATCATCGGGGCGGTCTGGTTCCTCTGGCTTCTGGGCTACAACCTCTCGATCGCCGTCTGGGTCGGGATGATCGCCCTCATGGGGCTGGACGCCGAGACGGGCATCTTCATGCTGCTGTTTCTCGACCTCGCGCACGCGGAGGCGAAGGCGAAGGGGCTCCTTCGGAACCGCGCCGACCTGATCGAGTCGATCATCCACGGAGCGGTCAAGCGCGTGCGGCCCAAGGCCATGACCGTCTGCGCGGCCTTCTTCGGCCTCCTTCCGATCATGTGGTCGACCGGAGCCGGCGCCGACCTGATGAAGCGGATCGCGGCCCCGATGGTCGGCGGGCTCGTGACCTCCTTCGCCCTCGAGCTCCTCGTCTACCCGGCGGTCTACCTCCTCTGGAAGGAGCGCGAGCTGCCGGCCGGCTGAGGCGTCAGAAGCGGGGCTCGCGCCCCTCGCCCGATCCGCCCGTCTCGCGGGCGAGGATCTCCAGGGTCCGGCGGTAGAGCGACTCGACCTCCTCGCGGCTGTTGCCGATCGCCGTCATGCCGAGCTTGCCGTACTGCGAGAGGGCGCCGATGAGGTGGAAGAGGACGCCCGACTCGGAGTTGTGGCTGTAGTGGAGGCCGTTGTTCGTCACGATGTCCACGAGGTCCTCGGGAAGGAGGCCCCGGTAGCTCTCGGCGCGGAGGTTGTCCGTCGCGTGGTAGTACTTCGGGCGGCCCCGCGGCGAGAGGAAGAGGCCGGACCCCGGATCGAGCTGGCCCCCCGTGAGGAACTGGAGGGCGAGGTAGGGATGCGTCGTCCCGCCCATCCGGAGGTTGATCTCGATGGCGAACTCGCGCCAGGGCGCGTCCGGGCCGTCGCGGGCCACGAGGAAGTCGATCGCGAGGCGGCTGACGACCCCCTTCGACGCGAGCACCCCGCCGACGGCGAGGCCCGCCGCGTGGATCCGTTTCCGGTACGCGTCGTCGGCGGGGAAGAGGCAGCCGAGGTAGACCTGCCCGCTCGGCCCGCCGAGGATCTGGTCGTGCGTGGAGACCGGGACGATGGCGCCCTGCGGGTCGATCCGGATCTGGACGCTCGGCGATTTCTTCTCGGCTCCCTCGAGCCACTCCTCGACGATCCCGCCCATCCGGCCGAACTTCTCCATGTAGTCGTCGAGGGTCTCCCACCCGACGGCGAACTCGAGGGACCGGAGCGCCTCGCGGACGGCGTCCGGCCGGTCGCCTCCCGCCGCCGGATAGCGGAAGAGGGCGTTCCCCTCGCCCGAGAAGCTGTCGTTGAGCTTGACGACGGCCCGCCGGAGGCCGGGCTTCTTCCGCTTCAGCTCGGCGAGGGCCTCGGCGACGTCGGCGGGGCCGGAGAGGTCCTCGAACCCGTCGGGGCACGGGACGCCCGCTTCGCGGAAGACCTTCCGGCACCCCGACTTCGTCCCGAGGTGCGAGAGCGCCGGGTCGACGCCGTTGAGCGGGATGCCGAGGAGGACGGCGAGCCGGCGCTCGAGCGGCGTGGAGTTGAAGACGGTCAGGTAGGCGCGCGACGGGTCCGGAATCCCCTCGCGGATCCGCTCGATCAGGCGGGGCCGCTCGAGGATCTTCTCCGTGAGAGAGCGCGGAGACGCGTCGTAGGCGCAGAGGAGGGTGAGGCGGCTGCGGGCGTGGCTCGCCGGGATGCCGACGAGGAGCTGGAAGTAGTACTCGAGGATGAGCGGGTGGACGGGCTGCGACGTGACGAAGACGACGCGCGCCCGCGGGTTCCGGAGCCGGATCAGGAGGAAGAGGAGGCGCTCCTCGTAGAAGCTCGACCCGTCGAGCTTCCGGAGCTCCGACTGGTCGAGCGTGAGGGACGGCACGACGACGGAGGTGTGCGGCTCCTCGTCGCGCAGCGAGATCGCGTTCCAGACCTCCCGGAGCCTCGGCTTGAGCCGCTCGAACTCGGCGAGCTCGCGCTCCGGCGTAAGCTCCGGGAGGATCGGATGGGAGGCGACCACGCCGGAAGTATCTCAAGTCCGTGAAGAGGGCACGGTTCTTGAAAGGGCGGGGACCCGGGTGCGCATGCGCCGGAGGGGCCGCCGCGGGTTCACGCTGATCGAGATGCTGGTCGTCAGCGCGATCATCGGCATCCTCGTCTCGATGGCCGTCTCGAACATGCGGAGCGTCATGAACCGTGCGCGCCAGAAGCGGACGATGTCGGACATGCGGACCATCGCCCTGGGCGTCGACTCCTACGCGACGGACCAGAACCGGTTCCCGGCCGCGGCCGGCTACGCGCTCCCGTCCGGGCTGTCGCTGCCGTCGGCGACGGTCGGCGACGTCGTGCCGGCCCTCTCTCCGACGTATCTCCGGACGGTGCCGCTCGTGGACGGCTGGAACTCGTGGTTCACGTACGGCAGCGACGCGGCGAGCGCCAACTACGTCATCCGGTCGAACGGCGCCGACGGCGTCCCCGAGGACTCCCCGGCCTTCGGAGAGACCCACTCGTTCGCGTCGGACGTCATCCTCGTCAACGGCAGCTTCGTTCAGTACCCGGAAGGAACCCAGAGATGAGCCGGACGGGGGCGGGGCCGGGCCCGCGGGGGCGACAATCGCTGAGAGAAAGCCTGCCGGAGGACCGACAAAATTTGTCGCCCCAGGGCGCCGCAGCCGATAGAACGCGCGAAAATCATTGAAAATATGGGCATTACAGAGCGGGCATGGACTTTGTATCCCTGCTGGCAAGGAGGTTCAAAGATGAGAATCAGACGAGACAGAAGGGGCTTCACCCTGATCGAGCTCCTCATCGTCGTGGCGATCATCGGGATCATCGTCGCCATCGCGATTCCGAACCTGCTGAACGCGATCCAGCGCGCCAAGCAGAAGAGGACGATGGCCGACATGCGCTCGATCGGCACGGCGGCTGAGGCCTACGCCGTCGACACGAACCGGTACCCGGCCGCGGCCGGCTGGGCGTATCCGTCGGGCGTTTCCTATCCGACGGGGACGTTCACGTCCGCCATCGCGAACGTGCTGTCGCCCACCTACATCCGGACGATTCCGCTGAAGGACGGCTGGAACTCCTGGTTCCTCTACACGTCCTTCAACAACAACCTCGACTACGCCATCGCGTCCGGCGGCAAGGACGGGAAGTCGGGCCCGGGGACGAACCTCGGCCCCACGACCGACTTCAACGACGACATCGTCTTCGCGGACGGCCAGTTCATCGAGTTCCCGGAGGGAATGCAGAAGTAGCGTCCGCGGCGCAGTTTCCCGAACGTCCCCGAAGGCCCCGCTCCCGCGGGGCCTTCACTTTTTTCCGCCTCCCGTGCGGCCTAGAGGGCCCGCGCTTCCGTAGAATGCTCTGCATGACGCGTCGGGGGTGTGCGGTCGCGGGCCCCTCTCCCGGGCGCGCCGGAGCATGAGAATCCGGCTCGCGGGAGCGGTCCTGGGGGCGTCCCTCGCGGCCGCGTCCCTCCTCCCCGGGCTTCTCTCCGGACGGGTCCCCGCGCGCGGGGACCTCCCCGACTTCTTCTGGCCGATGAAGGCCCACACGGCCGAGCGGTGGCGTTCCGGGTCGCCGCCGCTCTGGAATCCGCTCTCCGGCTGCGGCGAGCCGTGGCTCGCCCAGCTCCAGACCGGCGTCCTCTACCCGGGCGACGCCGTCTTCCTCCTTCCCTGGCCGTTCGGTCCTCCCGCCGCCGTCGCGCTTCACCTCGTCGTGGCCGCGGCGGGGATGGCCGCCTGGCTCTCCGCCCTCGGGCGGTCCCGCCTCGCGGCCCTGTCCGGAGCCGCCGTCTACGCCGGCGGCGGCGTCTTCCTCTCCCTCGTCCCGGTCTTCAACAATTTCGCGACGGCGGCCTGGCTCCCGTGGGTCTTTCTCGGGGCCCGGCGCGC
>DAOMFB010000098.1:7105-8602 GCA_035429585.1 Thermoanaerobaculia bacterium | reverse complement strand
CCGCGCGGGGCCTTCTCTTTCGAGGAGGACCCATGAAGAAGACGCTCCGCACCCTTGCGGCCCCGGCCCTCGCTCTCGTCCTCGGCGCGGCGCTCGCCTCCCGGGCGGCGGCCGAGGACCCGAAGGCGGCGCCCCAGAAGATCGGCACCAGCGAAGCCGTCATGGTGAAGGCGACCGTCGAGGCGATCGATCCGGCGGCGCGCACCGTCACGCTCAAGGGGCCCCGCGGAAAGAGCTTCACCGTGAGCGTGGACGAGAAGTTCAAGGGCCTCTCCGGGGTCAAGGTCGGCGACGAGGTCGTCGCGACCTACTACGAGGCCGTCGCCTTCGAGCTGAAGAAGCCGGGCGAGGCCGTCCCCGGCAAGACCGTCAAGGAAGGGGTCGGACCGGGCGGGAAGGGGGCGGGAAAGGGCGCTTCCGGCCGCCAGGTGACGGTCGTCGCGCCGATCGAGGCCATCGACGAGGCGAAGGGCACGGTCCGGCTCAAGGCGCCGGACGGGAAGAGCGTCGAGGTGACGGCGAGGGACCCGAAGAACCTCAAGAAGGTGAAGGTGGGGGATCTCGTGGAGATCACCTACACCGAGGCGCTCGCGGTCTCGATCGAGCCGGCGTCGAAGGCCCCCGCGAAGAACTAGCGGGGGCCGGAGGCCTTCAGCCGGCCTCGCCGCGCGGCCGGAGGGAGTGTCGCCAGAGGTTGTAGGCCGAGAGGGTCCAGCCGAGGAAGAGCACGAGCCGGACGATCCCGTCGGGGGGCAGGTCGTCCCGCAGGGACGGGACGGCGTAGAAGAGCAGGGCGACCCCGCTCAGGACGAGGATCGGGCTCATGCAGGCGAGGACGAACCCGAGCTTCAGCGGCCGGTAGAGGTCGTCCTTCCGGCTCGACCGGACCATCCCGGCGAGCGCCGGCAGGAAGGCGATCGGCCAGATCGGCTCCGGGAGCAGGAAGAGAAGGACCAGCCCGAGAGCCGACGGGAGGAGCCACCGGGCGATCCGGCGGGCCGGAACGGGATGCGCCATTCGCGGAAACGATAGCAGGAGAGGACCCCTCGCGTCAGTCCCGGAGCGCCGGCGGGGCGGGGTTCTCGGCCGTCACGATGTCGTTCGCGATCCCGATGATCCACCAGCGCCCGTCGGTCCTGATGAGCTGGAAGCTGTCGACGCCCTGCTGCGGTCCGCGGGGGCTGTTCGGGATCCGGGCCTCGTAGAGGACGAGGATCTGCGCGATGTCGCGGAAGACCGTCGCCTTCGTCGCCACGATCCGCTCCCCGAAGCCGTTCTTCTTCACCTCGTCCCGGTTGGCGAACGTGACGAAGTCGTCGATGAATCCCTCGACGGTGAAGGCGGCCGAGGTGGTTCGGCTGGTCCGGAGGAACACCACGGCGCTCGGGAAGAAGAGGGAGCGGACCTTCGCCCAGTCGGCCGTCTCGCCGGCCTTCCACGAGACGCTCCGGTAGAGCTCGGCCACGAGGCCCTCCGGCGTGGCCGTCGGCGAGGGGG
>DAOMFB010000098.1:0-7094 GCA_035429585.1 Thermoanaerobaculia bacterium | reverse complement strand
TCGCTTTCGCCGCCGCGGACGCCGCGGCGAGGAACAGGGCGAGGATCGGAATCGCGCGGGGGGGCGACACGGGACGGGACATGCGAGCTTCTCCTTCCGGGTGATTTCGTCGCGGATTCGGGGCGCTCAGGCCTTGAGGTCGGCGGTCGGGAGAAAGCGGGGCGGGCGGCGGTGCGTGGTCGCCTGCTCGAAAGCGTAGGCGAGGCGGAGGAGGACGGGCTCGGACCAGGCCCGGCCGAAGAAGGAAATCCCGACCGGAAGGCCGAAGACGAAGCCGGCCGGCACCGTGACGGCGGGATAGCCCGCCACGGCGGCGGCCGTGGAGCTCTCGCCGAGCCACCGGTCGCCGTTCACGAGGTCCGTCAGGCAGGCGGGCCCGAGCGTCGGCGCGACGAGGGCGTCGAGCTTCTGCTTCTCCATCACGGCGTCGATTCCCTCGGCCCGGGAGAGCCGCCGGCAGGCGGCGAGGGCGTCGAGGTACTCGGCCGACGTGAGGGGCCCCTTCGCCTCGGCCTTGAGGAGGTTGTCCTGCCCGAAGTACGGCATCTCCTCCTTCGCGTGGCGCTCGTTGAACGCGATGACGTCCTTCAGCGTCCGGACCGGCGCCGAGGGCCCGAGGCGCGCGAGGTAGGCGTTGAGGTCGGCCTTCAGCTCGGTCAGGAGGACGACGAGCTCCGGCTCCGCGAGCTTCCCGGCGTTCGGGATGTCGGCCGGGTCGACCAGCGTCGCCCCGCTCTTCTTCATCGCCTCGAGCGCCGTCGCCATGACGGCGTCCACCGCGTCGTGGAAACCGAAGTAGTTCCGTGCCACGCCGATGCGGGCCCCCGCGAGCCCCTTCGGGTCGAGGAACGCCGTGTAGTCGGGGGAGGCCTTGACGCGGCTCTCCGCGGTCGCGGCGTCCTCCGCGTCGGCGCCTGCGAGGACGCCGAGGAGGATCGCGGCGTCCCGGACCGTCCGCGTCATCGGCCCGGCCGTGTCCTGGGAGTGGGCGATCGGGATGATCCCGGTCCGGCTCACGAGGCCGACCGTCGGCTTGATGCCGACGATGCCGCACGCCGAGGCGGGGCTCACGACGGAGCCGTCCGTCTCCGTGCCGACCGCGACGGGGCAGAGGTTCGCCGCCACGGCCACGCCGGAGCCCGAGCTCGAGCCGCACGGGTTCCGGTCGAGGGCGTACGGGTTCCGCGTCAGCCCGCCGCGCCCGCTCCAGCCGCTCGTGGAGTAGGTGCACCGGATGTTCGCCCACTCGGAGAGGTTGGTCTTACCCAGGACGACGGCGCCGGCCGCGCGCAGCCGCCGGACGACGAAGGCGTCCGCCGGCGGGCGGGCCCCGACGAGGGCGAGCGAGCCGGCGGTCGTGGCCATCCGGTCGGCGGTGTCGATGTTGTCCTTGATCAGGACGGGGATCCCGTGGAGGGGACCGCGGGCCCCGGTCTCCGCGCGCTCGCGGTCGAGGGCGTCGGCCGCCGTCAGCGCGTCGGGGTTCCGCTCGATGACGCTGCGGAGCGCCGGGCCCTTGCGGTCGAGCGCCTCGATCCGGGCGAGGTACGCCTCGACGAGCGAGCGGGACGTGTGCTTCCCCGTCCGCATCCCCGCCGCGAGGTCGGCCAGCGTCGCCTCGGCCAGCTCGAACGGAGCGCCGCCGGATGGCGCGTCGTCGCCGAGCGACGGCCAGACGGAGGAGACGACACCGGCCGAGAGCCCTCCGGCGACGAGCTGCCGGCGGCTGAGGGGGCGGGGCGACTCGGGGTCTTCGGGAAGAGGGGCCACGGCGCGATCCTCCTTTCGGGTCGCCCGACGATAGCGCGCCGCGGCGGGAGCGTCGCCGGGGGCCCGGGACGGCTCAGGGCGTCGCGCCCGCCGGAACGGAGAGGGCGATCAGCCACTGGGCCAGGAAGTAGGTCGACAGGACGACGGCCCGCGAGGCGCGGAAGGGGGTCCGGAACCGGTCCCACGCGAGGAGGGCGTCGGAGACGACGAACAGCGCGGCTCCGGCGCCGGCGAGGAGGGACGACGCCTCCCGGAGATCCGCCGCGCGCCCCGCCGCCTGGACCGCCATCGCGAGGAGCACCGCGACGTAGAGGGCGACGGGGACGCGAAGCCGGGCCGGGACGCCCGGCCAGAGGGATCGGAGCAGCAGGAGGCCGAAGGCGCCGAAGGCGACGGCCGGGAAGGGCCGGACGAGGAGCCCGGTCCCCGCCGTGAAGGCGGCGAGGTAACAGAGATGCGCCGCGAGGAAGCTCGAGAGCCCCGCCCGGAACCGGTCCTTCGGAAGCATCAGGAAGACGTCCCCCGCCAGGGAGAAGGCGAGCCCGAGGGCGACGGCGACGGCGTAACGGCTCCCGCGCGCTTCAGACGGCCGAAGGGCGACGGCGAGGAGGAGGAGCGTCGTCAGCGGCTTGAAGACGTAGACGAGGGTCCGCCGCGGCCCGCCGTAGTGGCCGCGGATGGCGAGGGCCGCGGAGGCGGCCGCCGTGGCCGTCAGCGCCGCCAGGGACGCCGGAAACGCCACGAGTCCCTCCCGGAGAACGCTGCGGGCCCGATCAGTCGAACTCCGCCCGCGGGGGCGGCTGGTCGGCCCCGACGACGCCGGCCGCGATGTCGGCCTTGAAGTAGTTCTCCCCCTTGACGGCGGCGCCGGCCATCCGCCGGAGCATCGCGATCTGGCCGACGTGGTTCAGGGCGTCGGCCACCGGCCCCTGGAAGAGCTTCTCGGCGCTCGTGGCGAGCGTCTCGTCCGTCGCGAGGAACGCGTCGAAGGCTTCGAGCGCCCGGAAGAGGCGCTCCGAGTCCCCGCTCCAGCTTCCGGGTTTCGTGTCGTTCCAGACCTTCCGGCCCCGCGCGAGGTTGAGGGCCCAGTCGAAGAGGTCGCCGACGTGTGCCAGGATCTCTCCCGCCGAGCGGCTCGTGGGAGAGGGCCGGAACTCCGCGAACGCCGGGGGCGCACCGCGGATCGCCTTCCCGCCGCGGTAGGCGACGGTCGCCACCGTGTGCCTGAGGAACTCGCGGGCGGCTCTCGCGTTCGAGTCCATGAAGGACCTCTCCGAGGTCACTTCGGCCAGAGCCAGCCGAACGTCCCCGCCGTCAGGAGCCCGTAGACGAGGCCGTCCACGTTCGCCTTCAGGGTGGTCGTCCAGGCGCGCTTGTACCAGATCGTGTTCTGCCAGAGGGCGAGCGAGTAGCCGACGAACGCGGTGGCGCCGGCGAAGCGGAAGACCTTCAGGTAGTGCGCGCCCGGGCCGAGAGCCCTCCCGGCGACGTAGGCCGCGAAGACGCCCACGACGACGCAGTAGACGAACCACTGCGCCAGGCTCGGACCCATCCGGACGTCGCCCCCCTCCATCACGGTCAGGAAGGCCACGGGGCCCTTCTTCCGCTTCTCGAGGAAGGCCGGGTCCTTCATCTCCTTCGGGCTCCGGACGCACGGAAAGATGTAGTCGCCGGGGGTGAGGCCGAACTTCCGGAGGGCCTCCATCACCCCGTCCTCGTCGGGGAGCTTCCGGTAGTCGGACCTGTGGATCGGGAGGACCATGTGGATGATCGAGCTGGCGACGAAGACGATCACGGCCGAGAGCAGGATCGGGACCCAGAGAGACATCACGGGGACCATCGAGACCTCCTTCAGGCGTTCTTCAGGCTCGCGGTGTCGATGACGAAGCGGTAGCGGACGTCGCTCCGGATCATCCGCTCGTAGGCCTCGTTGATCTTCTGGACGGGGATCATCTCGACGTCCGCGACGATCTTCTTCGCCGCGCAGTAGTCGAGCATCTCCTGCGTCTCGGCGATCCCGCCGATCATCGAGCCGGCGAGGGTCTTGTTCCCCATGATGAGGGACATGGCCGCGAGGGTGGCCGGCGTCGGCGGGACGCCGACGATCGCCAGCACCCCTTCCGTCCGGAGAAGGCCGAGGTAGGCGTTCAGGTCGTGATCCACCGAGATCGTGTCGATGAGGAGGTCGAACCTCCCTGACAGCTTCTTCATCGTCCCGGGATCGCTCGACAGCTCGAAGGCGTGGGCCCCCAGCCGCCGCGCGTCGGCCTCCTTCTTCCGGGAGGTGGAGAGCATCGTCACCTCCGCCCCCATCGAGGCGGCCAGCTTCACGGCCATGTGCCCGAGGCCGCCGAGGCCGACGACCCCGACGCGGTCGCCCGCCTTGCACTTCCACCGCCGGAGGGGCGAATACGTCGTGATCCCGGCGCACAGGAGCGGCGCCGCGGCGGCGAGGTCCGGGAAGGCCGGAACCTTCAGCGTGAAGCGCTCCTTCACGACGATCCGCGTCGAGTAGCCGCCGTAGGTCGGCGTCTTCCGGTCCATCTCCGTCCCGTTGTAGGTGAAGGCCGTCCCGTTCAGGCAGAACTGCTCGAGATGGCGCCCGCACGCGTCGCAGGCGAGGCAGGAGTCGACGAAGCACCCGACCCCGGCGAGGTCGCCCGCGGCGAACCTCGTGACCTTCGGGCCGACCCGGGTCACCCGGCCGACGATCTCGTGTCCCGGGACCATCGGGTAGATCCCGGGAAACCACTCGTCGCGGACCTGGTGGATGTCCGAGTGGCAGACGCCGCAGTAGAGGACGTCGATCTCCACGTCGTCCGGCCCCGGCTCGCGGCGCGGGACCTCGATCGGGACGAGCGGGGCTTTCGGGGCGGGGGCGGCATAGGCGGGAACGCGGGTCGTCACGGGAAGAACCTCCTGATGCCGGGGCGTGTTGCGCCGGCGGACGCTGGTCCGGCTCATTCTCGCCTACCGCGGGGACGCCTCGGGATCGAGCTCACGCGGACGCGGGCGTCCGCAAACCCAGCGCCGTCCAGACCGCCCCCGCGAGGTCGACCGTCCCGAAGAGCGCGAGCGCCGGGGGCGCGAGGCCGAGGAGGACGAAGGCGGCGAAGCAGACGAAGACGAAGGCCCGCCCGAGGACCGTGGCACGGTAGAACGGCACGTTCTCGAACCGCGCGGCGACGAAATAGTAGAGGCCGAGGACGGCGGCGAGGACGCCCACCACGCGGATCCAGACCTCCGGGGAGTGGGGAATGCCGAACGGCGCGAGGACGAGGTCCGGCGCGGCGACGAGGGCGGCCCCGAGGATCACGAGGTAGATCGAGAAGACGCGGACGCTGGTCGTGGCACGGCTCATGGCGCTTGCTCCTGTCGTGGTTCGCGGCGAGATGCTTTCATTCCGGGGCCGGGTTCGTCAATGAGACGGTCTCTCAACGATTCGGGGCCGGCCGCCCTCAGATCCACGCGTCGGCGGGAGCGGTCTTCTCGCCGCCTTCCTCCCCGGTGTTGACGGTGCCGGTCCTCTCGATCAGAAGGACGTGACACTCGGCCCGGGCCGACGTCTTGTGGTCGACCCCTTTCGGCACGACGAACAGCTCGCCCTTTCTCAGAGGGACGTCGCCGTCGCGGAAGTGGATCGTCATCTCGCCCTCGAGGACGAGAAAGACCTCGTCGGTCTCCGCGTGGGCGTGCCAGACGAACTCGCCCGCGAACTTCACGAGCTTCAGGTGGAGGTCGTTCACCTGTCCGACGATCTTCGGCGACCAGTGCTCCCGGAACCGCGAGAGCTTCTCGGCGAGGTCGACGGGGCGGCGGTCCGCGGAACGGTCCGTCACGGCGCGGGTGGGCCGCCGGCCGCCTTCTCGGCCAGCCTCTCCAGCCAGACCTGGTGTCCGCGGTGCATCCGGGAGGGGAGGAAGAGCCGGCCGAGCCGGCAGGCCCAGCCGTACTGCGTCTCCTCCGTCACGACCCGGCAGCCGCCCGGACGCGGCTCGATGAGCCACGCGTGGTAGACGTCCACGCCGGGGCCGAGGGCCGACCACGCGATCCGCTCCGGCGGGACGAACTCCTCGACCCGGGACGCGAGCGCCACGCCGAAGGTCTTCCAGGTGAAGCGTGCGCCGGCCGAGAGATCGCGCGCCGGCCCGTCGGCGATCCGGACGTTCGCGCTGTTGGGATACCACGCCGGCCAGTCGGCGGCGCGGACGAGCCAGGCCCAGACGGCCTCCGGCGCGGCCGGCATCTCGAGCTCGTTCCGCTCGTGGATCGGGGCGCGGGCCGGGTCGAACCGTTCCGGCCAGCGAATCGACGACGGCATCCCCGCCTCCTTCACGGACGGGCGGCGCACGGCGGCGCGCCGACGACGACGCCGGGAAACGACATTCGGAGCGACGAGAGGAAAAGGTCGGGATCCGCAGGCGAGAGGACGACGACGCGCGTGGGGGAGCGGAGGACGACGGCCTTCCGCGGGTCGGTGACGAAGGCCCGGTACCGGCCGAGCCCGGCGTTCCGGAACCAGCCGCTGACGGAATAGAGGCCGCCGTTGCCCCAGATCCGGATGGACCGGCAGGTGGCCTCCGGGTCGTGCCAGGCGCGCTCCAGGCCCTCGAGGCCGACGCGGGTCGTCCAGAGCAGGCGCTGGACTTCGAGACCTGCCGTGTCGAGCCGGTAGCCCGTGACGACGTAGAGGAGCGAGAGGACCAGGATGAGGAGAGGGACGGCCGTCAGGAGGGTGCCGAAGGTCTCGGCGAAAGGGACACGCGACCCGCGCGGGACCGTCCGGTAGATCATGGTGCCGACGCCGAGGAGGACGGCGGTACCGAGCGCGGAGACCACCTTCAGGGCCGTCGACCAGGGAGCCGCGTCGAATCGCTGCATGGCACCGGCGAGGATAGCGCTCCCCGGCGAGGCCTCAGGGCGGCGGCCTTCGGAAGCGCCTCTGGACCGCGGGGGCGTCGCAGAGCCAGGGGGGGACGCTCGGGTCCTTGAAGACCACGATCTCGGCGAGGCCGGCGCCCCGAAAGGCGCCCAGGAGGCGGCGGGCGAAGTGGCGGGAAAAGTCGTTGTACGTGAAGACGCCGGCCGCACCCGGCGGAAGCTCCCGGCCCGCCAGCCACCGCTCCGCCTCCTCGGCCCCGCCGGGCGAGGAGAGCTCGTCCACCCGGAAGAGGACGCGGATCGATTCCGAGGCCCGCCGGAACTCCTCCGGCGCCACCGGCCAGAAATAGGGGAAGAGCTGGAGGAAGGGAACCACGGTCGTGCAGACGAAGACGTCCGGCAGGCCCGTGGAGAACGGGGGGCGCGCGGTGCGGCGCGCCGGC
>DAOMFB010000097.1:0-8621 GCA_035429585.1 Thermoanaerobaculia bacterium | reverse complement strand
CACCTCGACGGACGCCCCCTTGGCGGGCGGCTGCCCGACGGCCGCCGCCGGAACGTGGATCACCTCGCCCGGCTTCGGGGAGAGGATCTTCACCTCGATCGGGCCGGTCGGTCCGCGCCCGTCCACGCAGTCCGGGATCGGGCTCTTCGGGTCCTTCGGGGTGGCCGGCTGGGACGCAGCCGGAAGGGCAACGAGCGCGCCGAGGGCAACGGCGGCGACGCGAGTCGTGAAACGGTTCATCGACACTCCTCCAAGGCCCGGGCCCCCCGCCCGGGCGAAGTCGGAAATGGTAGCAGGAGGGCCAAACGGCCGATCAGTGCGGGGGGGCGGCGGGGCGGCAGTCCTTCGGGACGGCGAAGAGGTCCGGCGAGACCCCGACGTGGACGCTGGTCAGCTCGACCTTCCGCCGCGACCGGGTCCCGTCGGGCCTCGGGATCTCGCGGTCCATCCGGAGCGTCAGGTTCTCGAGGCTCGGCGCGACCCAGTAGACCGTCGACGGCGAGACGACGGCGTCCGGCTGGTCCACGAACCGCCAGAGGGCGCAGACCATCCCGGCGAAGACCTCGTCGCTCTCGCGCCGGTACTCGGTGATGCCCCGCTTCTCCGCCTCGGCGCGGTCGTCGAAGCCGGGGGCGAGGGGGAACCCCGGGAGCATCTCGTCGGTCGCCTGCGCGTACGGGACCTCGAGACACGTCTTCGTCCTCGGATCGATACGGAAGGCCTTCTGCTCCTTGCCGAGGAGGAGCAGGACCTTGCCGTCCGGCGCCGGCTCCTCGCGCCGGCGGTCGTTCCCGCGGACGGCGATCCGGAACCGCGTCTCCGTCACGCCGTCGTTCACGATCGCGACCTCGGCCGAGTAGCCGTCCGTCGCCGGGCGGGGCGGGGGCGTGCACGAGAGGACGAGGAGGACGGCGAGGGGGGCGGCCGTCCGCCGGAGAGGGCCGGTCATCGCCGGGCGCTCCCCGGCACGGGCCGGGCGCCGTCGATCGTCAGGCCGAGGAACCGCTGGACGACCTCGAGGGCGCGGAGCGTCACCCAGCGGGAGAGCTCCCCGGTCCGCTCGAGGGGGAACGGCAGGCCGCCCGCCGGCACGCGCTCCAGGAGCCAGCGCCCGCGGTGGTCGGCGCGCGCCAGGAGGAGGGAGAGCCCGCGGGCGAGGGGACCCTCGCGCGGGGTCAGCGCCCCTTCCGGCGCCGCGAGGGCGAGGGCGTAGAGGAGCTCGAGAAGGTCGGTCTCCTCGCCCGTCGGGAAGCCGGAGCGGAGGAACTCCTTCGCCGTCCCCCCCGCTCCCTCGCGCGGGATCTCCGCTTCGAGCGCCCGGGCCCGGAGGAACTCGACAGCCCGCCGGACGAGCGGCGAGCGCCGCTCCTCCGGAACCGTGGCGAAGAAGAGGAGCGCCTTCGCCGTCGTCCCGCGCCCGAGGAGGGCGGCGCGGGCGACGTAGTCGGCGGCCGAGGCCAGCCGGGGATCCGCCGCGTAGCCCATCAGGGCGAGCGTCCGGCAGAGCGCCGTGAAGGCGGGCAGGTCCACGGCCGCGTCGTCGCGCCGGCCGAGCTCCACGAAGGTCCTCTCCCACGCGGCCAGGAGGAGGTCCCCCGCGTGGCGGATCCGGGCGAGGGAGCCGTCGCAGCCGGTCTCGAGGAGGAAGAGGGTCAGCCAGAGGCCGCCGTCGTACCGCCGGGAGAGCTCGGCCGCCGTCGTGCCGGGGAGGGTCCGCCGCCGGAGGACGTCCAGCATGTCGCGCGTCCACGGGTCGCGCGGGAGGGCCTGCCGGGCCCGCTTCATCTCGGGGTCCTTCGCCGGCCGCCCGAGCAGGTCCCGGAGCGCCACGTAGCGCGCCGCGGGGCTCTCGCGCGAGACGAGCCAGTCGATCGTCGAGACCGGGACGTGGAGGGGACCGGGCGGGAGCGGCCCGGCCGTCCGGCGCGTCTGATGCGGCGGAACCGGCTCGGGGCGCGGCCGGGGCGCCCGCCGGGCGGGCGAATCGGGCCCCGGCCGGACGGGCATGCGGCGCGGCATCGGACGCGAGGATAATCCAGCCGCGATGAACTTCTTCCGTGAAGGACCCACGCGGGTCGTCGGGCACCGCGGCGCGCCGACGAAGGCGCTCGAGAACACGATCGAGAGCTTCGACCGGGCCGAGGCCGAGGGCGCCGACGCCGTCGAGCTGGACGTCCGCCTCACGCTCGACGGCGAGGCGGTCGTCCTCCACGACCCCGAGATCGCCCTGTCGGGCCGCCGCGTCCCGGTGGCCCAGCTGACGATGCCGGAGCTTTCGGCGGCGGAGATCTCCTCCGGAGGCTTCAGCGGCCGGGTCCCCACCCTCCGCGAGGTCCTCCAGCGCTACGGGTCGTCGGGGCGCTTCCTCGTCGAGCTGAAGCAGGGGCCGGCGCCGCGCCCCGGCCTCCTCGAGTTCCGCGTCGCGGCCCTCCTGTCGCAGCTCCACCTCTTCGAGCGGGTTCTCGTCCTCTCCTTCTCGGCCGACATGCTCCGCCGGATCCGCGAGGCCGAGCCCCGGATCGAGACCTGCCTGAACTTCGACGCCTCCACGTACCGGCCCACGGGGCGCTTCTGGCCCGACCGGCCGCGCGGGTGCGACGCCGTCGCCCCCAACGTCGTCCTCGTGACGGCGCGGCTCATGGCCGAGGCGCGCGAGGCGGGCCTCAAGGTCCACGTCTGGACCGTGAACGACCCCGAGGTCGCCCGCCAGATGGCCGTCTGGGGCGCCGCCTCGGTCATCACGGACGATCCCGCCCTCGTCGGGCCGGCCGTCCGGGACGTGACGGGAGCCCTCCCGCCGCTCGAGCTCGTCCGCTGAAAGGGAGCCCTCCATGATCGACGAGACGCTGACCATGATCCCCGGGCCGACGCCCGTCCACCCGCGCATCCTCGCCGCCCTCGCCCGCCCCACCGTCTCGCACGTCTTCCCGGCCTTCGTCGAGACCTTCCGGAAGGCCCTCGCCGACTTCCGCGCCCTCGGCCAGAGCGCCACGGCGGCGCCGGTCGTCGTCTCCGGAGGCGGCACGCTCTCGATGGAGATCGCCCTCGTGAACGTCGTCTCCCCGGGCGAGTCGGTCCTCGTCGTCTCGCAGGGGTACTTCGGCGACCGGTACGGCGACCTCGCCGCCGCCTTCGGAATCCGCGCCGACGTCCTCAAGTCCGAGTGGGGCCACGCGGTCTCTCCCGCCGAGCTGGAGGCGCGCCTCGCGAAGGGGTCGTACGCCGCCGTCACCATCACCCACGTCGACACCTCCACGGGGACGGCCGCGCCGGTCGAGGCCTACTGCGACCTCCTCCGCGGACGGAAGGAGCTGGTGATCTTCGACGGCGTCTGCGCGACCGGGGGCGTGGACGAGCCGTTCGACCGGTGGGGAATCGACGTCCTCCTGACGGCGGCCCAGAAGGCGATCGGCGCGCCTCCGGGGCTCGCCCTCTGCCTCTTCTCGGAGCGCGCCCTCGCCCGAAGGAAGAGCAAGACCGCCGTCCCGGCCTACTACGCCGACGTCCTCCGGTGGCTCCCGATCATGGAGGACCCCGGGAAGTACTTCGCCACCCCCTGCGTGAACGAGGTCGTCGCCCTCGCCGAGGCGCTCCGGATGATCCACGAGGAAGGGCTCCCCGCCCGCTTCGCCCGGCACCACCGGATCGGCCGCGCCGTCCGGGCGGGGATCGACGCGCTCGGCCTCGAGTTCGTCACCGCGCCCGACTGCCGGGCCGACACCCTGTCGGTCGTCCGCTATCCGAAGGGGGCCGAGGACGTCCCCTTCCGGAAGGAGATGGCCTCCCGCGGCGTCGTCGTGGCCGGCTGTCTCGGCCCGCTCGCCGGAAAGGCCTTCCGGATGGGGCACATGGGGAACATCGGTCCCGGCGAGGTGACGCGGGCGCTCCAGGCGGTCGAGGAGAGCCTCCGGGCCCTCGGCGTTTCGGTCCCCCACGGCGCCGCCGTGGCGGCCGCGGCGCCGCACCTCGCGGCGTAGCGTCCGGCGCCCACCGCCGTTCTCAGCCCTTCCCGTGCTCCTCGCGGAACTCGCGCGGGTTGGCGCCGGTGCGGCCGGCCTCCTGGGCGCGGAGCTGGACCCGGCGGATCTTCCCCGAGACGGTCTTCGGCAGCTCCGCCACGAACTCGATGACCCGGACGCGGCGGAAGGGGGCGAGGCGGCCGCGCAGCTCGGCGAAGATCTGTTCGGCCGTTGCGGCGTCGGGCGCGAAGCCGGGGGCGAGCGTGACGAACGCCTTCGGGACGAAGCCGCGGATCGGGTCTGGCGTCGGGACGACGGCCGCCTCGGCGACCGGGTCGCACTCGAGGAGAAGGCTCTCGATCTCGAACGGGCTCACCCGGTAGTCACTGCTCTTGAAGACGTCGTCCGCGCGGCCGATGAACCAGTAGCGGCCGTCCGCGTCGCGCGAGGCGGTGTCTCCCGTCCGGTACCAGCCGCCGGACATGACCGAACGCGTCCGGGCCTCGTCGTCCGCGTAGCCCACCATCAGCCCGAGAGGGCGCGGGTCGAGCCGTATGGCCAGCTCCCCCTCCGGCCCCTCGTGCCCGTCCGGGTCGAGAAGGCCGAGCTGGTAGCCGGGGGCGGGGAGCCCCATGGAGCCGACCTTCACGGGGCGGCCCGGCATGTTCCCCACTTGGAGGGTCGACTCGGTCTGGCCGTAGCCGTCCCGGATCGTCAGCCCCCACGCCTCGTTCACCTGCGCGATCACCTCCGGGTTCAGCGGCTCCCCCGCGCTCACGAGCTCCCGCAGCGCGGCGGGCCTCGCCCCGAGCGCGTCGAGGATCACCATCCGCCAGACGGTCGGCGGCGCGCAGAGCGTGTTTACTCCGTGATTCCGGAGCGCGGCCAGAAGGCCGGCCGGCGCGAAGCGCGCGTACCGGTGGACGAAGATCGTCGCCCCGGCGTTCCACGGCGCGAAGAACGAGCTCCAGGCGTGCTTCGCCCAGCCGGGGGAGCTGATGTTCAGGTGGACGTCCCCTTCCTTCAGCCCGATCCAGTACATCGTCGAGAGGTGCCCGATCGGGTACGAGCCCTGCGTGTGGAGGACCATCTTCGGAAGGGCCGTCGTGCCGGAGGTGAAGTAGAGGAAGAGCGGGTCCGAGAGCTTCGTCGCGGCGCCCGGGACGAACGTCGCCGGCTCGGCGTATGCGTCCTCGAACGGGGTCCACCCCTCGGCCGCGCCGCCGGTGACGACCTTCGCGTACTCCCCTGCGAGCCCCGCGAACTTCGCCGTGTTCTCCGCGGTCGTCACCACCAGCTTCACGTGGCCACGCCGGACGCGGTCCGAAAGGTCTCCCGGCGTCAGGAGGAGCGAGGACGGGATCAGGACCGCGCCGAGCTTGATCGCCGCCAGCGCCGTCTCCCAGAGCTCGTGCTGGTTGTCGAGCATGACGAGGATCCGGCTCCCCGGCCCGACGCCGAGCCGCCGGAGGAAGTTCGCCACGCGGTCCGACCGCTCCTTCATCTCCGCGAAGGAGTAGCGCTCCTCGCGCCCCCCCTCCTCGGCGATCAGGAGGGCCGTCCGCCCGTTCCCCGCCGCGTAGAGATCGAACCAGTCGAGGGCCCAGTTGAACTCCGGGGGGTCGGGCCAACGGAATCCCGCGGAAGCCCCCTCCCAGTCCTCGCAGTGCGTGAGGAGAAATTCGCGCGCCTTCAGGAACTGCTCACGTCCGTTCGTCACGTCGCCTCCGGTTGCCCCGTTTTCCGCCATTTTCGGCGAGGAGGTCGAAAAAGGGGAAGCCGGGCAGGCCGCCGAAGCCCGTCAGGGCGCGGCGGGAGGCGCCGGCTTCCGGGCGACGACGACGTCCTGGTACGTCACGCTCCCCGGAAGGTGCGTCCAGGAGCCGCGCCAGGCCGGGCCCTCGATCTCGAGACCCGCCTTGCGGTGGAGCTCATCGACCCAGCTCCGTTCGTACGCCACGGCGGCTTCGAGCTCGGCGGCGTCGTGGACGTGCGCCTCGCCGGCCGCGACCCGGAACGTGAAGTCCGCCCGGCCGCCCGAGATCGCCGCGCGGGCTTGGTCGTCCAGCAGGAAGAAGGTGACGAGCGAGCGACCTCCCGGCGCCAGGACGCGCGAGATCTCGCCGAGGTACCGGCGTGCGGCCCCTTCGAGGAGGTGCGTGAAGAGCGAGGTCGCCACGACGAAGTCGAAGCTGCCGTCCGGAAAGGGGAAGACGTACTCCTCGGGGAGGATCCGGCCGTTTGGGTTGTACCGGCCGTTCCGGACGTCGGCGTGGACGAACCGGAAGTTCGGAAACCGGCGGCCTAGCTTCCTTCCGCACCAGCGGACGTCGGCGGCCGCCACGTCGAAGCCGTCGTAGCTCCCCCGCTCCGACAGGAAGGCCGTCAACGGGATCGCCAGCCGCCCGATGCCGCAGCCGGCGTCGAGGACGCGGCTCCCCGGCGAGAGGCCCAGTTCCCGGAGATAGCCGAGGAACTCCTCCCCGACGGCGACGAAGTCTCCGGCGCCGACGTCGCGGAGCCCGCGCGGCGGGACGAGCGGCGGCCGCCGGCCCAGCACTCCGTCCCGGACGTCCTCCGGAAGGTAGAGGAGCCGGCGGAGCGGACGCCGGAGGGCGAACGGAAGCCGCCTCCCGAGCGCCGCCTCGAGCCGCCATCTCATGCCGCTTCGATACTAGCCGCCGCTCCGGCCGCGGCGGGCCGCGCTACGGGTTCGGCGTCGCCGTCGGGACCGGCGTCGGCGCCGGTGTGGGCGCCGGCTCCACCGACTGGGCCGCCGGCTCCAGGGGACACGTCCCCTCGCAGGCGGTCAGAAGGGAAACGAGGAGAGCGACGACGAAGGCCGGAGCTAGTCTCCGCAGTGCGACCCCTTTCAAGGCCGCTACTTCTTTCCCTTCGGGGCGACCGGGGCGCTGAAGGCCACGTCGTACGTGTACGGAACGTCGTCGAACGACTTGCCGGGGCTGGCGCGATGGAGCCTTCCGGCGATCGTCTTCCCGTCGTTCGTCTTCGAGTCGAAGACGTCCTCCGTGGATCCGCCGCTCACGGGCGGCCCGCCGAACGCCTGGTCGCGGACCGTCACGTTGATCGCCTGGCCCTTCGCGTTGATCACCGCCTCGACGGAGTGGAGCTTCCCTTCCTTCTCCATCTTCCGGCGCTCGAACTGGTCGGTCAGCGCGGCGCCGGAGAGCGGCACGTCCGTCAGAAGGACCAGAACGTCGTCGACCTTCGCGTCGAAGAAGCCCTTCTGCGCCTGCGCGTAGACGTGGACCAGCTTCACGGAGGTCTTGGCGACGGTCAGAGTTCCGTCGGCCTTCCCCTCGTCCGCCGCCGCCGGAACGGCAGAGAGGAGCGAGAACGCGGACGCGGCGGCCAGGACGGCGAGGTGTCTCTTCATGGCTTTCTCCTTCGTACGTCTCCGGTGGCACGGGCGGGAATCGAATCTGGTCGGGGCGGCCGGGATCGAACCGGCGACCACGTGCTCCCAAAGCACCGGGAGCCTACTTTTCGACCCCCCGGGCCAGCGTTGAAAAACTCAGAAAAGCCACGTCCAGATTGAAGATTCCCGTTGACATCTCTCCGGGTGAGCGTAGATTGTTCCGTGGGCCGAGCGTGGGCCGAGACACCGCTGGGGGCCGCCGGTGGGCCCGGAATCGGCCCGGTGCTACGGAGGCGGTCATGCGACGGATCACGAAGCCGATAGTCACGGGGCTCAAGACTACCAACGTGAAGGGCGAGCGTGTCTACGACGCCGAGCTGAGGGGCTTCGCCGTCCGAGTCATGCCGGACGGGTCGAAGTTCTTCGAGATCCGGTACGGCGGCCGGAAGAACCGCCGCCGCCTCTCCATCGGCAGATACGGCCCCCTGACGCTGGACGACGCCAGGGCGAAGGCCCGGGAGCTGCTCGCACAGGCCGAGCTAGGTGAGGACCCGGCAGCCGAACGGGACCGCGTCCGCGCCATGCCAACCTTCGCGGAGTGGAAGGGGATCTACGTCAACCGCATTCGGGGCCGCCTGAAGTCGGCGAAGTGGATCGGCCGCTACCTCGACATCGCGGAGGCCCGCTGGAAGCTCCGGCCGCTCGACAGCATCGCCCGCGGGGACGTGGAGGCCCTCTTCCAGAAGCTCGGCCGGGAGCATCCGACGAACGGGAACCGCTGGCTTCAGTCCATCCGTCCCCTTTTCGCCGAAGCCGTGCGCGAGGGGCTCCTCGCGTCGAATCCGGCAGAGGGGGTCAAGCGATTCCTGGAGAACCCGCCCCGAGACCGCGTCCTGACCGACGACGAGATGAAGCACGTCCTCGACGCCATCGCCGGGGAGAAGGACGTTTACGCCCGCCTCGCCCTCTTCCTCCTCGTCGAGACCGGGGCCCGGCTGTCCGAAGCTCTCCGGGCGAAGTGGGAGGACCTCGACCTCGACGCCGGAACGTGGCGCATCCCGTCGCCGAAGGCCGGCCATCCCCAAGTCGTCCCGCTCTCCCGCTCCATCGTGGCGAAGCTAAAGCGGCTCCCGCGCCTCGGCTCCTACGTCGTCGCCAGCCAGAGCGCGGGGAAGCCGGGGGAGAAGCCACGATTCGATCTCAAGAAGCCGTGGGAGCGCGTTCTAGCTGTCGAGGCTAAACAGGTTGTTCACCCTGGACACTGGGGGTTTACCTCCGAGTGA
>DAOMFB010000096.1:0-8840 GCA_035429585.1 Thermoanaerobaculia bacterium | reverse complement strand
TCGGGCTACGTGGTGGCCGTGATGGCGAACCTCGACCCGCCCGCCGCCACGAACGTGGCGGGCTTCATCGGCGACCGCCTGCCCGCGAAGTAGGGGAGGAGGCGCCCCGGTCCGCTCGTTCAGAATGGCGGCCGTGACCGGCCGGGCGCTGCTCCTTCTCCTCCTGGCCGCCGGGCCCGCCGCGGCGGGCCCGGTGAGGCTGGAGTTCGAGGGTCCGCCCGGCCTCCCCCCCGCCGCGACGCGTCTGGCCGCCGCGCCGCACCTCTGGGTGGCCGACGTGATGGACCTCGTCGGCGTCTCGGAGCCGGGCGCGCCGATTCGGGTCGTCCTGGCGCCGGAGTCGTCGATGCTGGCGAAGAGCGCCCCCTCGTGGATCTCGGGGTACACCGACGGGGTCTCGAACGTCGTCGTCCTCCTGCCGGAGCGGACGCCGTCCTACCCCGACGGCGGCCTCGAGGAAGTCCTCATGCACGAGGTCGCCCACGTCCTCATCTACCGGGCGAGCGCCGGCCGGCGGGTCCCGCGCTGGTTCAACGAGGGGGTCGCGATGCTGGCGGGGCGGTCGTGGCGGCTGCGGGACCAGACGCAGCTGGCGCTGGGGCTCCTCTCGGGCCGGAAGGTGCCTCTCTGGAAGCTGGACGACCTCTTCGAGGGGGACCGGTGGCAGGTGGAGAGCGCCTACGCCCTCTCGGGGGCGCTCGTCCAGGACCTGCTCGACCGGTACGGCACGGGCCTTCCGGCGGCGCTCCTCTCCCGCGTGGCCGAGGGGCTCTCCTTCGACGAGGCGCTCCGGAGGACCACCGGCGCCCCGCTGACGGAGGTCGGCGAGTCGTTCTGGGCCCGGCAGGGCGGGCTGAAGCGCTGGCTCCCCGTCCTCACCTCGACGGCCGTTCTCTGGCTCGGCATCTCGATCCTCGCGATCGTCGCGGCCGTCAGGCGACGCCGTGCGAAGGAGGCCGAGGCGGAGCGGCTGGCCGCCGAGGAGGCGGCGTCGGCCTCCGCCCCGGACGGCGCACCGCCGCCCGGCGACGGCCCGCCGTCCGGCTGAGCTCGACGGTCAGGGCTTCGGGGTGGGCGCCGGCGCCTCCTCGAAGACGTACTCGTGCTGCGCGTCGCGCGTGACGAGGCGCCGCTTCCCGTCCTTGTCGGCCACGACGAACTCGAACCCCGAGATCGTCGGGTCGATCGTGATGAAGGAGATCGTGTCGTCGTCGTTCTTCCGCGAGGCGACGGCACTCTTCCACTCCCCGACGTCGACGAGGGTAGCGGGTCCCTCCCTGAGAATCGCCACCGCGCCCAGCGCCTTGCTCACGTAGCGCGGGGCCAGCTTCGCGGCGGCCGCCGGGTCGGCCGGCACCACGAGCCGCTCGCGCTCCTTCGCGATGGCGGCCTTCCGCTGCGCCGCGGCCACCCTCAGCGCCTCGTCGGCCTCGGGCCTCCCGTCGAACAGGACCTCGAGAAGCTTCCGGAGGAGCGGCCCGCGGATGTAGACGCCGGAATCCGCGTTCGTCAGGATCACCGCGCCGACGCCGTGCTCCGGCAGCCAGATCATGTCGCTGTGGTACCCGGCGAGGTCCCCGCCGTGGTGGACCACCGGCGTGCCGTAGCGGGTGTCGACCATCAGCGCCATCCCGTACGTCACGTCCTCGCCGACGATGACGTGCGGCTTGTACCGCGCCAGGAGATTCTCCGACGAGACGAGCCGCTTCCCGTTCGGGAGCAGCCCCTTCGCCAGCTCCATCTCGACGTACTTCGCCAGCTCCCGCGCGCTCGTCCAAGCGCCCCCGGCGGGCCGGACGGGGACGACCGAGTAATTCAGGTCCATCCGGGCCCGGGTCACCTTTCCGTCCACGTCGTCGCCGTGCGGCTGGGCCACGTTCCCTTTCAGGGCCTTCGCGAAGTCGAAGGTGGTCGTCGTCATCCCGAGCGGCTCAAAGACCTTTTTAGCCATCGCCTCGTCGTACGCGGCCCCCCACTCCTTGCCGGGGACGGCTTTCGAGCCGGCGATGAAGCCGGCGGCCGCCGCCATCAGGTTCGAGTACTGGAAGACCTCGCCGAACCGGCTCGTCGGCTGCATCGTCCCGAGGAGCTTCACGGCCGAGGCGGGGGTCTCGTTCGCGTACTCGAAGAGCCACTCCATGTCCTGCCGCGGCATCCCCGTGCAGGCGCAGATGAGGTGCTCCACGAGGACCTGCTTCGTCGTCGCCTCGTCCCCCAGCCGGAAGGCGGGGAAGAGCTCGGTCACCGGCTGGTTCCAGCGCATCTTTCCCTCGTCCACCAGCTCGGCCAGGAGGAGCGTCGTCAGCGCCTTCGTGTTCGACGCCGCGATGAAGAGCGTGTCCGCGTCGATCGGGTCGGGCCTTCCCAGCTCCTTCACGCCGAGGCCTCCGGCCCAGACGGTCTTCCCGCCGTCGAGGAAGGCGAGGCCGACGCCCGGCGTGTCGAGCAGCTTCATCCCTCCGGCCACGAACTCCTTCAGCACGGCGAGCCGCTTCTCGTCCAGAGGGTTCGCCTTCTTCCCGGCGAACGTCTCGCGGGAATGCCCCTTCGGGCGGATGCTCTGCAGGGCGAGCCCCAGCGGCGCGCCCCGCTTTTCGAACGTCGGCTCGGTCCCGTCCACGAGGATCACCGCCCAGGCGTCACCGGCCCGCCACGCGTAGGCGGTGACGACCGCGCGCTCGTTCGGAGACGTCTCGTACTGGTAGAAGCGCCGCTCCTCCCATCCGTTCCGCGCCGCCGACGGCAGCGAGATCTTCAGGGGGCGCGAGAAGCCGGGCTTCCAGGCGGCCCAGCCGGCGGCGACGGCGGCGTCGGCGTCCTTCGCCTTCACGTCCACGATCGCGACGTGCGAGTCGGGCTCGGGCGGGTCGAGGACGACCATCGCCCCCTTCGTCGTCATCGTCCAGCCGGCGGGAGCCGTGAAGGTCGTCCCGGCGGGGGTGGCGCGGGGGGAGTCCTTGTCGAGCTTCTCGGCGGCGGGCGGCGGGGCCTGGCCGAGGGCGGGAAGGACCAGGAAGAGCGCGAGGAACAGGGGGACGAGAGCGCGTCGGGGCATGAAGACCTCCTGCGGGGCCGCCCGGCCCCGGTCAGGTAAACGTTGGTCCCGGGCGCCGGGTTTCACGAGAAGAAGGCCCCTCTGCCCCTACAATTCCCCCGAACGATGCGAACCCGTCTCAGGAGGAAGCCCTTGAGGAGCCTTCGTCCGTCCCTTCTCGTCCTCGCGGCGGCCCTCGTCGCGCCCCTTTCCGCCCCGGCTCAGCCCGCGCCGCAATCCGCCATGCAGCCCGCGGTGCGCGCGCAGAAGCCGTACGAGGCCGACGCCACCGAGATGCTCCGGCGCGCCGTCGCCTTCAAGACCCAGGTGGGCGCCGGCCAGGTCCCCGCGTTCGCCGAGTACCTCGCCGCGCGCTTCCGTGCGGCCGGCTTCCCGGCCGACGACGTGAAGGCCCTTCCGCTGAAGGAGACCGCCTCGCTCGTCGTCCGCTACCGCGGGCAGGCCCCCGCGGGGGCGGCGAAGAAAAAGCCGATCGCCCTGCTCGGCCACCTCGACGTCGTCACGGCCCGCCCCGAGGACTGGAAGCGGGACCCCTTCACCCTGATCCACGAGAACGACTACTACTACGGGCGCGGCGTCTCCGACGACAAGGGGAGCGTCGTGGCCATCACCTCGGCGGTCCTCCGCCTGAAGGCGGAAGGATTCGTCCCGACGCGCGACCTCGTCGTCGTCTTCACGGGCGACGAGGAGACCGGCATGGAGACCGTGCAGGACCTCCTGAGGAACCACCGCGACCTCGTCGACGCCGAGTACGCCCTGAACGGCGACGCGGGGGGCGGGGTGCTCTCCGACGAAGACGGCCGGGCCCTGTCGTACGGGCTCCAGACGGCGGAGAAGACCTACGCCACCTTCGAGGTCACGGCGAAGAACCCGGGCGGGCACAGCTCGCGCCCGCGGAAGGACAACGCCATCTACGACCTGGCGGACGCGCTCGAAGCGGTGAAGGGGTACCGCTTCCCGGTCATGTGGAACGACACGACGCTGGCCTGGTTCCGCGCCGCGGGGGCGACGACGCCGGGCCCGCGCGGCGAGGCGATGCGCCGCTTCGCCGCGAACCCGCGCGACACCGCGGCCTCGGACTTCCTCTTCAGCAGCCCTCCCGACGTCGGGGCGACGCGGACCACGTGCGTGGCCACGATGCTCCGGGCCGGCCACGCCGAGAACGCCCTGCCCCAGTCGGCCACCGCCACCGTCAACTGCCGCATCTTTCCGGGCGTGAAGCCGGACGACGTCCGGGCCGAGCTTCAGAAGGTCGTCGGGGGGTCCGTGTCGGTGACGACGGTGGGGAGCCCGCAGTGGAGCGACGCCTCGCCCCTGCGCCCCGACCTCCTCGCGGCGGTGACGAAGGTCGTCCAGTCGATGCACCCGGGCGTTCCCGTCACGCCGATCCAGGAGTCGGGGGGGACCGACGGGCTCTGGTTCCGGGCGGCGGGCATCCCGTCCTACGGCGTGGGGGAGATCTTCATGAAGGAGAGCGACGACTTCGCCCACGGCCTGAACGAGCGGATCCCCGGCCCCGCCTTCTACGACGGCCTCGAACACTGGTACCTGCTGCTGAAGGAGGTCGCCGGGCCGAAGCGCTGACGCCGACGGCGCCGCCCGACTAGACTTCGCGTCCCATGACCCCCCGCGCCCGCTTCCTCGCCGTCGCGCTCCTCGCCGCCACGTCCCTGGCCCGGCCCGCCGCCGGGGACGAGGTCCGCCCTTCGCGCCCGCCGGTGAAGGGATGCGCGTGGGAGAAGGCCACGAGCGAGGCCCTCGGCCTCGAGGCGTGGGTGCAGCGCTGCGACTTCGGCTTCCGGAAGATCGACTTCGTCTTCGAGAAGAACTCCCTCGCCATCCGTTACAGCGACGGCGGCGGGAAGACCGACCCCCTGGTGGACGTCTTCGACCTGCAGCCCGAGGAGCGAATCCAGCCGGGGATCAAGCGGATCTTCGCCGAGCGCTCGAAGCCGTTCATGGCCACCCGGTGCATCCTCGTGGAATACCGGAGGGAGAACGACAGGCCGCCCGCCGGCGTCGAGCGCTACGCCGTCGTCCCGAACCGGGGCTACAGGAAGGAGCTCTCGAAGCGGGCCCGCCCCGACGAGGTGCCCGACCCTCCCTGCGGCGACTTCGGCGAGTCGGCCGACGGCGTCCGGTACTGGGAGGCCCAGCCCCGCTCCGGCGCCCGCAAGGTCCTCTTCGTCCGCGTCGGGCAGGACGAGCCGCTGTTCGACGAGAGGACGCTGCGGCTCCTCCCGCCCGCCGGCGGACCGGGCCGGTGATTCCCTCCCTGCGCGCCTTCCTCGACCAGGTCTCGTGGGGGGTCGCCGTCGTCCTCGCCCTCACGCTGGGCCTCGCGCCCTTCCGCCCGCCCCACATCGTCGAGAAGCTGCAGATGCTCTTCCGCGGCGCCCTCGTCAGGCCGCTGGACTGGTTCGACCTGCTGCTCCACGCGGCCCCGTGGGTGCTCCTCCTCCTGAAGGCCGCCTTCTCGGCCCGGCGCTGAGGGCCCGGGCGCTCCGGGCGGGGACGGAGGATCTCCGCGAACCCGCGCTCCGGAGCCCCGGGATCAGGCCGGCGCGGGCTCCGCGCCCTCCGGCCCGGCCGTCGCCTCCGCCGTCTCGGCGGCCGCGGCCGGGTGGGTGCGCGCCACGAGGACGTAGATCGACGGCACGACGAGAAGGGTGAAGGCGGTGCCGACGACCATCCCGGTGACGAGCATGATGCCGATCGAGTTCCGCGCGCCGGCGCCCGGGCCGCGGGCGAAGACGAGCGGGAGGTGCCCCATGACCGTGGCCGCCGTCGTCATCAGGATCGGGCGGAGGCGCGTGCTGGCGGCCTCCACGACCGCCGGCACCTTGCCGAGCCCCTTCTCCTGAAGGGTGTTGGCGAACTCCACGATGAGGATGCCGTTCTTGGCGATGAGGCCGACGAGCGTGATGAGGCCGACCTGGCTGTAGATGTTCAGCGAGGTGAGGCCGAGGAACGAGAAGAGGAGCGCCCCCGAGAGCGCCAGCGGCACGGACCCCGCCAGGATGATGAACGGGTCGCGGAAGCTCTCGAACTGCGCCGCGAGGACGAGGTAGATGAGGATGGCCGAGAGGAGGAACGTGCCGAGGAACTTTCCTCCCTCGGTCCGCAGCTGGCGCGACTCCCCCGCGTAGTCGACCGTGAAGCCGTTCGGCAGGATCTTCGCCGCCTCGGTCTCCAGGAAGGCGAGCGCCTTGTCGAGGGAGACGCCCGGCGGGATGACTCCCTGGACGCGCACGGCGTTCAGCTGCTGGAAACGCTTCAGCTCGCGCGGCTCGGTCGTGGTCTTCAGCGAGGCGAACGTGGAGAGCGGCACGAGCCGGCCGTCGGCGCCCGTGACGTAGATCTGCTCGAGCTGGTCGGGTGTGAGCCGCTCGGCGCGCTTCACCTGCGGGATGACCTTGTAGCTCCGTCCCTGGATGCTGAAGCGGTTCACGTAGTTCCCGCCGAGCAGGGTCGACAGGTCGCGCCCCGCGTCGGAGAGGTTGACGCCCTGCGCCCGGACCCTGTCGCGGTCGAAGACGACCTCGGCCTGCGGCTGGTCGAACTTGAGGTCGGCGTCGGCGAACATGAAGAGGCCGCTCTGGAAGGCCTTCCCGACGAGCTGGTTCGCGAAGCCGGCGAGCCGCTCCGGTTCGGCCGTGGAGGCGATGACGAAGTCGACCGGGAAGCCGCTCCCGCCCGGAAGGGGGGGCGGGGTGAGCGAGATGACCCGGATGCCGGGGATCTTCGAGAGCTGCGCGGCCGAGAGCACCTGCAGCTCCTGGGTGGACCGCTTCCGGGCGCTCCAGGGCTTCGTGACCATTCCGCCGAAGCCGCCGCCGGGGGAGGTGATCTGGAAGATGCTCTCGCTCTCGGGGAACGCCCGGTAGACGTCGTGCACCTGCGAGGCGAAGAGCTTCGTCTGGTCGAGCGTGGCGTTCGGGGCCGCCTGGATGACGCCGAAGACGACGCTCTGGTCCTCCTTCGGCGCCAGCTCCTTCTGCGAGAAGAGGTAGAAGGGGACGACGAGGAGCGAGACGAGGACCCAGAGGGTCAGGACGACGGGCCGGTACCTCAGGGTCGCGGCGAGCTGCCGCGCGTAGGTGGCGCGGAAGAACTCGAAGCGCCGGTTGACCCAGCCGGCGAAGCCGCGCTCGGAGTCCGCGGCCCGGAGGAGCTTCGAGCCCATCATCGGCGAGAGGGTGAGTGCCACGACGCCGGAGACGATGACGGCCCCGGCCAGCGTGAAGGCGAACTCGCGGAAGAGCGCGCCGGTGAGCCCGCCCTGGATGCCGATGGGGGCGTAGACGGCGGCCAGCGTGATCGTCATCGCGATGATCGGCCCGACCAGCTCCCGCGCGGCCGCGATGGCGGCGTCGAAGGGCTTCTGGCCGAGCTGGAGGTGGCGCTCGACGTTCTCGACCATGACGATGGCGTCGTCCACGACGAGCCCGACGGAGAGGACGATGGCCAGGAGGGTCAGGAGGTTGATCGTGAAGCCGGCCAGGAACATCAGGAAGACGGCGCCCACGAGGGAGACGGGGATGGCCACGACGGGGATGACCACCGACCGGACGGAGCCCAGGAAGAGGAAGATGACGACGACGACGATCAGGAGCGTCTCGGTGAGGGTCTTCATGACCTCGTCGATCGCGTCCTGGATGTAGGCGGTCGAGTCGTACGGGATCCCCACCTTCATGCCGGCCGGGAGCTGCGCCCGGATCTCGGGGATCGCCTCCCGCACGCGCTGGATGACCTCGAGGGCGTTGGCCGTCGGGAGGACCCAGATCCCCATGAACGTCGCGTCCTGTCCGTTGAAGCGGACGTCGGAGTCGTAGTCCTCCGCGCCGAGGACCACGTCGGCGATCTCGCCGAGCCGGACGATCGAGCCCTTGTCGCGCTTGACGACCAGCTGCCGGAACTCCTCGACCGTCTGGAGGTTCGTGTTCGCGACGAGGTTCACCGAGACCATCGAGCCCTTGGTGCGGCCGAGCGCCGAGAGGTAGTTGTTGTTCGCCAGCGCGTCGCGCACCTGCGAGGCCGAGAGGCCGAGGGCGGCCATCTTGTCGGGCTTCAGCCAGATCCGCATGGCGAACGTCCGGCTTCCCAGGATGTCGGCGCGCTGCACGCCGCTGACGGCCGCGAGCTTCGGCTGGACGGCGCGCGTCAGGTAGTCGGTGATCTGGTTCTGGTCGAGGTCCGCCGCGGAGAAGCCGATGTACATCGACGCGAACTGCGAGTCGGCGGTCTGGAGGTCGATGACGGGGGCCTCGGCCTCGGGGGGGAGGTCGTTGCGGACCTGGGCGACCTTGGCCTGCACCTGCGTCAGCGCGGCGTTCGTGTCGTAGTTGAGCTTGAGGTGGACGGTGATGGTGCTGACGCCCTGCGCGCTCGAGGACTCGAGGTAGTCGATGCCGTCGGCGCTGGCGATGACGCGCTCGAGGGGGGTCGTGATGAAGCCGCGCACGAGGTCGGCGTTCGCGCCGACGTAGACGGTCGTCACCTTCACCACGGCGATGTCGCTCCGCGGGAACTGCCGGACGGAGAGGGAGCGGATCGACTGCAGGCCCGCGATGGTGACGACGAGGCTGACGCAGACCGCGAGGACGGGCCGGCGGATGAAGAGGTCGGTGAGCTTCATCAGGAGTCCTGCGGCTTCGGGGCCGGGTCGTTCGCCGGCTGGACGGCGTTGTTCACCTGGACGGCGGCGCCCGGGCGGAGCTTGAAGACGCCCGAGGTGACGACCTCCTGCCCCGCGGCGAGGCCCGAGACGACCGACACGAGGTCG
>DAOMFB010000095.1:0-8861 GCA_035429585.1 Thermoanaerobaculia bacterium | reverse complement strand
TCGCCGCCGCGGCCGTCGCCGCCGCCCTCCTCGCCTGGGCCGTCCGGGACACGCTGCGGGTCCCGATGACCGTCCGGACCCTTCCGGTCGCCCCGGCCGGCACGCCGGCGGCCGCCGGCAGCGCGCCCCGCACGGTCGCGCTTCCGGACGGCCGGACGCGGGATCTCGCGGCCCCCCCGGGAAAGCTCCTGATCCTGCACTACTGGGCCACCTGGTGCCCGCCGTGCGTGACGGAGTTCCCCCAGCTCGTCGCGTTCTGGAAGGAGTTCGGCCGGAAGCCCGGCGTCGAGCTCCTCGCCGTCTCCGTGGACGAGGACTGGAAGACCGTGGACGAGTGGATGAAGAAGAACGGCATCGCGGGGATCCCCCTGGCCCTCGACCCGGGACGGACGAGCGCCCGGGCGTTCGGGACCGAGAAGTTCCCGGAGACCTACGTCCTCTCCCCCTCCGGTCAGGTCGTGGACAAGTACATCGGGGCCGTCAACTGGTCGGCGCCCGCGCTCCGGAAGACCCTGGAAAACCTCCTCGCGGCCCACTCCCCGGCCCGCGCCGGAGGCTGAGGGGCGAACTTTTCCGCCGGTTTTCCGTTCCGGAGGGAAGGAGAGACTCGATGCGAGAGCTCCGGTCCGCCGTCAACGCCCTCTGCCTCTTCGTCCTCTTCCTCTTCGCCTACGCCTTCTTCTCGCCGGGGCACGCCGCCGGGAGCGCCCACGGGCCCCGGTTCCTCCGGATGACGATCGACGACCAGGAGGGGCGTCACGGGCGCCCGGAGCACGTCTCCTTCTCGGTCCCCTACGGCTTCGTCCGGGGGGGGCTCCGGTTCGCCAGCCTCGGGCGCCTCCATCGAGAGCTCGACCTCCGGTTCACGGAGCCCGTCGAGGCGGAGGAGGTCCGGGCCATCTGGAAGGAGCTCCAGGAGACGCCGGACGGGGGCGAGGTGGTCCGCAAGCGCGAGGACGACGAGGTCCGGATCCGGAAGGAAGGGACCGTGCTGAAGATCGTCCAGACGAAGAACTGCTGCCCGGACGAGGTCGTGACGCTCCGGATCCCGCTGAAGGTCCTCGAGGCCGTCGCCGCGCACGACAGGGCGTTCGACGTCGACGCTCTCCTCGCCGGCCTGCAGAGCCTCGACCGGGGCGAGCTCCTCGACCTCTCGGTCAGGGACGCCCACGTCCGCGTCTGGATCGAATGACCTTCGGGGGGTGCGACGTCCCTTCGATCAGGCGTCGTGCCGGGTTCGCACCCCCCGGGCCCCCCTGATCCCTCGCCGTTGGGCGGGCGTCCCTACTCGTCAGTGAAGGGGTCCCGGCCCAGCTCCTCGATGAACCGGTCGAGCCGGTACTGGCACGGCCCGAAGAGGAAGCGCATCTCGCCGTTCTCGCAGGCCACGTCGCGGACGTGGACGGAGAGGCCGAGGGGAAGGAGCGGCCCCAGGTTGACGACGACGACGCGCTCCTCCGGGTAGAAGAAGGCCCGGCCCGGCGGCTGCCGATCGACGATCTTCCGGAGGACCCAGTCCGGGATCGGGACGAAGCCGAAGACCGTCAGGTCGGCGATCGAGAAGCCGAGGAAGCCGTCCTTGAAGCGGAGCGAGGTGAGGTGGCTCTTGAAGAGGACGCGGATCTTCTTCCGGACCCGCACCGTCAGGCCGAGGCGCCCGTTCTCCGGCTCGACGAGGATCTCGTCGATCTCCGGCACGTTCCGGATCGCCTTGCGCGCGATGGCGTTCAGCGTCGTCGCGTCGATCGCCACGACGAGGCCCTCCCAGCGAACGGTGAGGGACGGCAGATCCACCGTGGGAGGCGCCTCGAGCGACTCGGGTCTCACGCAAGCATGAGAAACCCGCGGGCCGCCCGGCGTCAAGGGGCCGGATGGACCGGATGGCGCGAGCCCCCCTCGGACGCGCCGGCGGACGAGGTAGACCCCCCCTCGGACGCGTCAGCGGACGAGGTAGGCCACAGCGAAGCCGACCTGCGCGGTCATCAGCATCAGGTACATGTGGGTCCAGGACGGGTGGTTCTCCGTCCCCGACAGTTCGTCCGGGTTCCGCATCAGCAGCCAGACCGTGTACCCGCCCCACAGCGCGAGGAGCGCCCCGAGGAGCGAGAGGAGGTGCGGATTCCCGGTCAGGAGCCTCCGCGACGGCATCGCCGGATCGGCGAGCGTCGTCAGGAACGGGAGGGCGAGCCACGGAAGGACGAAGAACGGCGCGATGATCCGGACGGCGGTCCGGTTCCCGTAGAGGACCGGCAGCGTCCCGCACCCTCCGGCGCGGTCCCCCTCGACGTCGGAGAAGTCCTTCGTCGAGGTGGCGCCGAAGAGGAAGACGGCGAAGATGAGCCCGATCACCCACGGCTCCCAGCACCCGGCCGACGCGACGAGCGTCCACCCGGCGACCTTCAGCCAGCAGCCCCGCGGCAGCGCGATCGTCAGGTTCGCCCAGAGGCCGAACCGCTTCGTCCGGCCGAAGGACGGGACCGAGTAGACGAGCGTCGCGAGGAATCCCGCGAGAAAGAGGAAGAAGCACTGGTGTCGCGAGAGGGGCGCGAGGAGGCGCGCGGCGAAGCCCGCCGTGGACGGCACGACGGTCCACCAGACGGGGACGAGGGCGAGGACGTAGAGCCCCGCCGCGAGGCGCCACGCGGCCGGGATCGACGCTTCCCCCGTCACGAGCGGCCGCTCCGGCTTGTTCACCCGGTCCACCTCGAGGTCGGTGATCTGGTTCAGGACGTTCGATGCGGCGTTCAGGAGCGAGGCGCAGAGGGAGCCGAAGGCGACGACGAGCAGGAGGCCCAGCGTGACGCGCCGGTCCGGATCGGGGTTGTGCGCGCTGCCGAAGGCGCAGACCGCCCCGGAGAGGATCCCGAGGAGCGGCGGCAGGAGCGTGAAGGGCCGCGTGAGGCGGAGAGCCGTGCCGAACGTCACCGGAGGCCTCCGATCCGGACGAGCAGGAGGGCCGTCCCCGCCCCGGCGAGCGTGTTGACGAAATTGAGGACGTGCCCGTTCGGAACGCGCCACGGCGCCCCGGCGCGGCCGAGGAGGCTCTCGACGACCGTCCCCGCCGCGGCGGCGAGGGCGGCGACGGCGAGGCCGGCGGGCGAGATCCAGCCCATCAGATGCGCCGCCCCCGCGAGGACGAGGGCCCCGAGGAGACCGGCGAGCGTCCCGGCGACGGACACCGCGCCGTCCGTCCCCGGCGGCACCGGCCGGAGATCGGGCAGAAGCACGGTCGCCGAGCGGACGGCCTGGCCGACCTCCGTCCCGATCGTGTCCATGAGGGCGGTGGCGAAGGCCGCCGTGGCGGCGAGGCGGAAGGCCGCTTCCGTCCCCGGGGCGAGCGCCGCCGCCGCGACGAAGAACGCGGGGACCGTCACGTTGGCGAGGACGTTCGCCGCCCCGCGCCGCCCCCCCGCCGCCTCGGCCTTCCCGATCGCCTCCTTCCTCCGCCGGCCGAACCGCGTCGCGAGCGTCCCGGCGCCGAAGAAGATCCAGAGCAGGGCGTAGGCCGGCGCCCCGCCGAAGGCCCAGACGGCCGTCCCGAGGGTGAAGCCGGCGGCCACGCCCGAGGGGCGCACGATCCGCAGGCGGCCGGCCGCGCCGGCGACGAGCAGGTTCGCGCCCGCCCCGAGCGCGGCGTTCCGGAGGAACTCCGGCTCGCCGAGGCGCCCCCACCCCGGAACCGTCGCGAGGAGGACCCACAGGGCGGCCGCGCCGACGAGGGGCGGGAGGACGTTGTCGTCGAGCTCCGACGGCAGGCTCTCGACGGCGGCCCCCGCCGCCGCCGCGAGGAGGATCGCGACCAGCTCCTCCGGCGTCGCCGGGACGCGGCGGACCCAGCCGAAGAGGAGCGCCGCGGCGCCCCCCCCGAGGAGCACGTAGCCGAGGGAGCCGACGAGGCTCTTCTCCCGGTTCCAGAAGAGCCGCGGGCCGCCGAGGGAGAGCCCCGCCAGCGTGGCGCCGCCGTCGCCGAAGGCGAGGAAGGCCCATCCGGCCGCCGCGATCTCGAGCCGGTGGCGGAACAGGAGGACGAGCGCCAGGACGACGAGCGGGTAGAGGACGATCCCCGTGGAGTGCCGCCGGCCCGCCTCCCCCTCGCGGTGAAGGGCCGCCCCGCCGAGCCGCGGCAGGGCGAGGAGGTTGAAGAGGAAGGCGCCGGCGGCGGCGGCGGCCGCCGCCGGCCACGTCAGGAACGGGAGGAGGAGCGCGAAGAGGCCCGAGCCGACGTGGACGGCCTTCCGCCTCCACTCCGCGGCCGGGACCGTCACCGGGAGAGGCTCCCCGTGAAGTCGAGGAAGCTGCCGACGTTCTTGAGGGTCAGCGCGACCCGGAAGTCGCGCGACGGGAGCGTCCCCACGCGGATGTCGCGGTACTCGAAGAGCACCTTGTAGCAGGAGCCCTGGAAGGAGAGGAGCGTCCGCGACTCGAGCATCTTGCCGTTCGTCAGGTCGTAGTTTGCCGAAAGGTCGATGCGGATGAGGCGCGGGATGACCGGGGTGCCGCCGAAGAAGCGGATCTGCGACGAGGAGGTGGACGGGACCTCGACGCCGGGCGGCGGCGCCAGGGTGACGGGGTGGCTGTTGAAGAAGGAGAGGGCGGCCGCCACCTCGCCGGCGCTCCAGTTGGCCGTGACGCTCGAGGCGGTCATCTGGCCGGCCTTCAGGTCCCACGAGGCCCGCCCGTCGAGGTTCATGCCCGGGCCCGCGACGACCCGGAGCGTCGCGTCGAGCGTGCCGACGTGCGACGCCAGCGGGTCGGGGCCGTAGCTGGTGCCGGTGCCCGGCAGCTGGAAGTAGTAGGTCGACCCGACCTCGAGCGAGGCGATCTCGCGCGCGCTCCCCTGCGCCCCCTTCGCGAGGAGACGCTGGACGATGGCGTAGCGGACCGCGTTCGTCGCCACGACGGCGTCGATCTCGTCGAAGAGGGGCGTCTTCCAGAGGTCCGCGGGGCTGCTCTGCCACTGGTAGTCGACGCGGGGCTCGATCACGTGCTTCAGCTTCGTGATGCCGCCCCAGGAGACGTCGAAGATCCGCGAGAAGGAGGGCCCGGTCATCTCGAAGCCGGCGAGGCCGTAGACGCGGTTGTAGGACTCCGCCAGGAGCGCCGTCGCCTCGGCGTTCTGCGACTTCCCGTAGCTCGTGATCCGCCCGCCGCCCGTCGCCTGCGTCGAGAGCCACGGGGCGATCGGGAGCGAGACCGACAGGCGCGGGAAGAGGTCGAAGCGGCCGTAGGTCCCGGAGGGCTGGAAGGCCCCGCGGTCGGCCGAGAGGAGGCCGGCCTGGCCGGAGGCCTCGACGAAGACGGCCTCCGACAGGAGCGGGATCGGGCGGAGCGAGGCCTCGAGGGCGGGCTCGCGCCGGAGCACGACGGTGGACGCGCCGAGCAGCGCGTCCTCGTTGGTCCCCCGGAGGTTGAAGGAGAGAGGGTCCGGGTTCCACGTCACGAAGGCCTGCGACCCGACGCTCCGGAGCGAGGCGAGGTTGAAGCTGTTCTCGTAGCCCTGCCAGAAGTTCATGTCCGAGTACTGGAGCCAGTTGATGACGCCGCGGACACGGGGGGCGAGGTCGTCGCTCACGATCGTCCCCGCCGTCTTCCACTCCCACGTCTTCACCTGCGGATCCCACACCGTGTAGAACATCCCGGCGGCGCGCGTCCCGACCGTGGGCCGGGCCCGGAGCTCCGTTCCGAGGCCGTACCAGCCGTTCGAGTAGAGGTCGGAGACGAAGGTCGCGTCGGTCGACCGCGAGATCGCCCAGTAGTACGCGAGGCCGAGATACGCCCCCCGGACGGAGTTGTAGCCGAGGCCGGGGATGAGGAATCCGGACGCCCGCTCGCGGAGGACCGGCCAGAGGAGGTAGGGCATGTAGAGCAGCGGCACGCTGCCGAGGCGGAACGTGGCGTCCGACAGGCGCGCGTACTCCTCCAGCGTGAAGCGCCCCCGCGTCATCGAGAATTCCCAGGCGGGCCTGTCTCCTTCGCAGGCGGTCAGGCGGCCGTCGGTCAGGGTGTAGCTGCGGGGCCCGACCTTGGAGAGGAGGGCGCCCCGGAGGTGGACGCCCCCCTCGAGGTCGACCTTCCCGTTGGTCACGACGCCGACCTTCTCGACGAGATCGAAGTCGAGGCGGTCCCCGCGCAGGCGCGAGAGCCCCTGGACGAGCAGGACGTCCCCCTCCGCGATCACCGTCTTCTTCTCGAGGTTCGCCCGGACCTTCCGCGCCGAGAGCTGGATGTCCTGGTAGGTGACCGTGAGGACCTTCCCGAGCGGGGCCTCGGCCTCCCACGCCGACTCGCCCACCAGGGTCTGCCGCCCGGGCGGATCGCCCGGATCGGCCGGCGGCACGACGACGGTGATCTCGTGTCCCTTCTCGGGCGGCCGGAACTTCAGGTCGAAGTTCGCCCGTTCCCGGAAGCGCGCCGCGAACGGGTCGGTGTCGAAGGAGGACTGGGCCGGGAGCGGCAGGGACCACGCCGCGAGGAGGAGGATCCCGGCGCGGCGCGCGGCCCGTCCGATCAGAGGCGCATCTCCGGCACGTCGCCCCGGATCTCGACCGGCGGCTCGGTCGCGGCGAGGATCTCCGCGGCGGAGACGCCCGGCGCGCGCTCGACGAGGAGGAGGCCGCCCCCCTTCTTCACGTCGATCACCGCGAGGTCCGTGATGATCCGGTGGACGCAGCGGCGTCCCGTCAGCGGCAGGGTGCAGCGCGTGAGGATCTTCTTCTCCCCCGACTTCGCCACGTGCTCCATCGTCACGACGACCCGGCGGGCCGACGCCACGAGGTCCATCGCGCCCCCCATCCCCTTCACGAGGCGGCCCGGGATCATCCAGTTCGCGAGGGATCCCTCCGCGTCGACCTGCATGGCGCCGAGGATGCAGAGGTCGACGTGGCCGCCCCGGATCATCGCGAAGGACTCCGCCGAGGAGAAGAACGCGGCGCCGGGGACGACCGTCACGGTCTCCTTGCCGGCGTTGATCAGGTCGGGATCGACCTCGGCCTCGGTCGGATACGGGCCCATGCCGAGGATCCCGTTCTCCGACTGCAGGACGACCTCCAGGCCGGCGGGGATGACGTTCGAGACGAGCGTCGGCATCCCGATGCCGAGGTTCACGTACATGCCGTCCGAGAGCTCCTGCGCGGCGCGCTTCACGATCCCGTCGCGGTCCAGCTTCGGCATGGCCTACCCCTTCCTCACGGTCCGGCGCTCGATCCGCTTGGCCCGCGGCGCGACGACGACGCGCTGGACGTAGATGCCGGGGGTGTCGATCTCGTCGGGGTCGAGGGCGCCGGCCGGGACGAGCTCCTCCACCTCGGCGATCGTGATCCGCCCGGCCGTGGCGGCCATCGGGTTGAAGTTCCGGGCCGTCTTCCGGTAGACGAGGTTGCCGAGCCGGTCCCCCTTCCACGCGGCCACCAGCGCGAAGTCGCCCGTGATGGCGCGCTCGAGGACGACCTCCCGCCCGTCGAAGACGCGCGTCTCCTTCCCCTCGGCGACGACGGTCCCGACGCCGGTCGGCGTGTAGAACCCCGCGATGCCCGCCCCCCCGGCCCGCATCCGCTCGGCGAGCGTTCCCTGCGGGCAGAACTCGAGCTCGAGCTCCTTCGCGAGGAACTGCCGCTCGAACTCGGCGTTCTCGCCGACGTAGGAGGAGACCATCTTCCGGATCTTCCGCTTGCCGAGGAGGATCCCGAGGCCCCCGTCGTCCACGCCGCAGTTGTTCGAGACGCAGACGAGGTCCGTCACGTCCCGCTCGGCCAGGGCCAGGATCAGGTTCTCCGGGATGCCGCAGAGGCCGAACCCGCCCACGATGAGCGAGGCCCCGGAGGAAACGTCGGCCACCGCCGCGGCGGCCGCCTCCCGGGGGGTCGCCGCCTTCACCACCTTGTCGATCATGTCGCCTCCGAAAGAGCGCGTCGCCGCGCTCCCCCGCCCCCTTCCCGGCGTCGCGCGGCTAGAGCGCTTCCACGACGACCGCGACCGCTTCGCCGCCGCCGATGCAGATGGACGCGAGGCCGTACTTCTTCTTCCGCGCCCGGAGGGCGTGGACCAGCGTCGTGAGGATCCGCGCGCCGGAGGCGCCGATCGGGTGGCCCAGCGCGACGGCGCCGCCGTTCACGTTGACCCGGTTCGGGTCGAGGTCGAGGTCCCGGATGAAGGCCATCGCGACGACGGCGAACGCCTCGTTCACCTCGAAGAGGTCGATCTCGCCGACGGACAGCCCGGCGCGCTCGGCGGCCTTGCGCGCCGCGGCGACCGGCGCGGTCGTGAACCACTCCGGCTCCTGCGCGTGCGACGCCTGCGCCACGATCCGGGCGATCGGCCGCGTCTTGCCGGCCGCCGCGGCCTCCTCGGTGGCCAGGACCACGGCCGCGGCGCCGTCGTTGATCTTCGAGGCGTTCGCGGCGGTCACCGTGCCGTCCTTCTGGAACGCCGGCTTGAGCGAGCCCATCTTCTCGAGCTTCTCGAGGGGGGTGGCGAAGGGCTCCTCGTCCCGGTCGACGACGGTCGTCCCCTTCTTCCCCTCGATCGTCACCGCCGCGAACTCGGCGTTGAAGTCGCCCGCCTCGTTCGCCCGGCGGGCCCTCTGGTAGCTCTCGAGGGCGTAGGCGTCCTGGGCGTCCCGCGTGAAGGCGTACTTCGCCGCGCAGGTCTCGGCGCAGTTCCCCATGTGGACGTTCTTGTAGGGGTCCCAGAGGCCGTCCGAGATCATCGAGTCGAGGAGCTGGGCGTGCCCCATCCGGTAGCCGGTCCGGCCCTTCGGGAGGAGGTACGGCGTCGCCGACATGGACTCCATCCCGCCCGCCACCCCGACCGAGAACTCCCCCGTCCCGAGGGCGTTCGCCCCTTCCCTGACAGCGCGGAGCCCC
>DAOMFB010000094.1:0-8928 GCA_035429585.1 Thermoanaerobaculia bacterium | reverse complement strand
GGCCCGACATCACGGTCCTCCCCGTCGCGACGATCGACTGGGTGAAGGCCGAGGACGACTACGTCCTCCTCCGGTCGGGCGGGCGCGACCACCTCAAGGCCGAGACCCTCTCCGGCCTCGAGGCGCAGCTCCCCGGGGACCGTTTCGTCCGGATCCACCGGTCCTATCTCCTGAACCTCGACCGTCTCGTCCGCCTCAAGGAGGGTCCCGCCGGCGCCCAGTCCGCCGTCCTCCGCGACGGGACGGAGCTTCCCGTGAGCCGCGCCGGGGCCCGGCGCCTGCGCGAGCGGATCGGCGCATAGACTCGGGCGATGGGAACGCCGCGCTTCGTCGAGATCGGGACCGGCGGACCGCCACCGGCGCTCGCCGGCCGGGAGACGGCCCTCCTCGTCCTCTCGGGGGCTGTCGACGCGGCGGGTTCCCGCCTCGGGCCGGGAGACGCCGTCGTGGGGCTCTCCGCCGATCTCGCCCTCCTCGTCGCGGACGGGACGGCACGCCTCCTCGGCGAGGAACGCCCGGTCGGAGGAGCGGAGGCGCCGCGGCGGTTCGGGCGGGGCGACCTCGCCGGATCCGGCCTCCCGGGGGTCACCGGGGTCCGCCTCCTCCACCGGAGCCCGGGCGGGACGCTCCTCCGACTCGGGCCGCCCCCCGGCGCGCGCTGGCTCGTCACCGGGCTCCGGGCGCTCGCCGTCTACACGGGCCGGATCCTGGTCTATGCGGACGGGGAGCCGCGCGAGGTCCCGGCGGGCCGTTGGCTGGTCACGCCCGACCCGTCGCGGACCCTTCCGCTCCAGGCCGGGAACGACTCGGCCATCGCCCTCGCCCTCGCGGCGCCCGACGTCCGGATCGTCCTCGGCTGAGCCACCGCGTTTACGCCCGCCCCGCGCGAATGGGTGGAGAATAGGCGCCCCGTCTGGAGAGAACATGACCGAGCCGAACGACATCGAAGCGCCGCCGCCGGGCGCGGAGGAGATCTCGCCGACCCCCAATCCGAAGGGGGAGATGATGTGGCAGAGCTCCCCCTCCCGCTACATCGCCAGGATCAGCCTCATCACGGGGAAGGAGATCCCGCGGCCGATCGACCCGGACGGCCTCCTCGTCCACGCGCACCGGGACAAGAACCCGATCGAGGTCACCGCCGCGTTTCTCGCGAGCCGGCTCGTCTCCTTCACGGGGAACGAGGAAACCGTCCAGGCGGGCCTCCGGAAGGTGAACGCCCTCGGCGAGAAGCTCGCCGGGGCGCTCGGCACCGCCCTCGGGAGCCGTCTCGTCGAGAAGCGGGCCCGGCAGGCCCTCGGCGTGGCCGAGCGGGACGTCTATTACAGGTTCCGCGAGTCGAGCCACCTCTCCGAGAAGGAGGTCACGGCCCGCGTCGAGAAGCTCCGGCGCGAGGCGCGCACGCGCCTCATCGCCCGCGGCCGCAGCCCGCGCCTCGAGGTCCTCCTGACGGGGGCGACCGGCTTCCTCGGCAAGGAGATCCTCGTGCAGGCCGCCGCCGACCGGCGGATCGCGCGGGTCTGGTGCGTCGTCCGGCCGGAGACGATCCGCGACCCCAAGACCCGGGAGGTCCTGAAGGTCCTCTCCCCCGCCCAGCGGGGCGCGGTCCTCCTCAAGCGGCTCCACATCACCGGGCCGCGGCAGCGGAAGTTCGTCTTCGTCGACGGCGACATCGAGAAGCCGGGTCTCGGCATCGAGGAGCGCGAGGCCGTCCGCCTCTCGAAGGTCGTCACGCACGTCATCCACTGCGCGGCGAGCGTCTCCTTCGACGACACCTACGAGAACTCCTTCCGGGCGAACGTCCTCGGCGCCCGCAACGCGATGGAGTTCGCGCTGACGCTCCAGCGCGCGAAGGGGTCGCGGTTCATCAACCACATCGCCATCGAGACGTCGTACATCCACGGGCGGAAGAAGCGGACCATCGCGCAGGAGAGCGGCCTCGTCTTCCCCCGCGCCTTCTACAACAACTTCTACGAGCTGACGAAGGCCATGGCCTCGCTCGAGACGGACCGGGCCCTCGTCGAGAAGGGGCTCCGCGTCGCGCAGCTCCTGCCGGCGATCGTCATCGGGCACTCGCGGACGGGGAACAACTACGGCGACACGAAGGTCGTGAACGCCCCGATCAACGCCTTCGGCCGCTCGAAGGAGGCGATGGACGCCATGCAGGGCGACCCCGTGGGGCGCGGCAAGGCGTGGCTCATCGGGTCGATCGCCTCGGCCTTCCCGTCCGACCGCTCCGCCGAGATGAACCTCGTCCCGGTCGACCGCGTCGTGGAGGGGATCCTCGCGGCGCTGACCGTCCCCGAGGCGATCGGCGAGCGCGTCCACCTCGCGACCGACAACCGGATCCGCGCCGAGGACATCGCGCGGATCACCCACGAGGAGATCGGGATCGACGTGCGCCTCACCGACCCGACCCTCTTCCGCAACATCACCCTGCCCCTCGTGAAGGCGGCCCTCGAGAAGGCGGGCGAGGCGAAGCTCGCGAACGCGCTCGAGAAGCTCGGGACGATCTTCGGGGGCTACAGCGAGTGGGGCCAGCCCCTCCACGAGGTCGGGAACGACGTCCGGGTCCTCGGCCTTCCCATCCGCCGGCCGAACACGCTCCACGCCTTCCGGATGCTCTGCCGCCACAACAAGTACGTGCAGGAGTTCGGCCGGGTGCGGGACGCCGACGAGATCGCGCGGCGGGAGCACCTCTGGGAGGCCGTCATCGACCGGATCGAGTTCGAGACCGGGCGGCAGGCGGCGTCGATCGAGCCCGAGGAGTTCCGGAAGCTCCTCGGCCAGAAGCTCGACCTGAGGGCGTTCCGCCCGAAGGCGCCGCCGCCCCGCTGAGGCGGCGCGCCGTCAGAACGGCCGTTGCCCGGGGAGCAGGTAGATCACGAGGGCGCAGACGAGCGCCCAGACGAAGATCGTCAGGAGGAGCCCCGGGTCCGTCAGCAGGTCGGACGCGGTGTCCTCCCCCTTCCCCCGCGTCTCGAGGAGCCGCCACCGGAACATCCCGAAGACGACGATCGGAACCGTGACGAGGAGCCGGTCGGTGCCGAACCAGCCGACCGTCTCGGGCGAGACCGTGTAGAGGGCGTAGCAGACGATCGTCGTCCCGAGCGTCACGTTCTCGAGGGACTCGATGAGGGGAGCGGGCACGTCCCGGAGGGAGGCCCGGCCCGAGGCGCCGTGGTTCGCCAGCTCGCCCCGCCGTTTCGAGAGGGCGAGGAAGAGCGCGAGGAAGAACGTGCAGAGGAGCAGCCAGTGCGACGCCGCCACGCCCGCCGCGGCCGAGCCCGCCAGGACGCGGAGGACGAAGCCGGCCGCGACGACGAAGACGTCGAAGAGGGGAACGGCCTTGAGACCCAGGGAGTAGAGCGTCGTCACGACGGCGTAGAGGCCGACCCACGGGAGGGCCGCCGGCGCCGCGAGGGCGAGGCCCGCCGCCGACACGGCGAGGAGGAGGGCCGAGACGGCGAGCGCGGCCCGGGGCGAGAGCTCTCCCGACGCGACGGGCCGCAGCCGCTTCACGGGGTGGGCGCGGTCGGCTTCCCGGTCCCTTACGTCGTTGAGAAGGTAGAGCGCCGAGGCGACCCCGCAGAAGGCGGCCGCGGCCGCCAGCGTCCGGAGGGCCGGGCCCGTCTCCGCCGCCGCCTTGCCGAAGAGCAGGGGCGCCACGACGAAGAGGTTCTTCGTCCACTGCGCGGGGCGAAGCGCCCGCCAGACGACCGGAAGGGTCGGGGTTCCCGCCGCGTTCGACATGGCCTCGTCTCAAGAGTAAACCACGCGGTCCGGCGCGACGGGGCGTGCGATCCGGGCGGGGCCGTACGGTATGCTGCCTCGAGAACCTCTCATCGTGCCCTCGAGCCTTCGCTCCGCGGTGAACGGCGACGCCGTCTGCCTTGTCGCGCTCGCCGCCGCCGGCCTCGCACTCCTCGCCGGAGGGGCTCTCCGCCGGCTCCGGCCGGTGCGGCTCTGGGGCCCGCCCGCCGGCTTCCTCCTCGGCTCGGTCACTCTTCTCGCGGCCGCGGGCCGTCTCCCGCCCGCCGTCACCGTGGCCGGCCTCCTGGCTCTCGCGGGAGCCGGCGGCCTTCTCGCCTCCGCGCCGGAGGGCGTCGTCGCCGGAACGAGCCGTGCCCGGCGCACGAGCCTCGTCGTCCTGGCCGTCTCCACCGTGGCCGCCGGCGTCGTGATCTTCCCCGGTCTCGGCGACCCCGCCCAGGCGCTCCAGGCCTGGGAGCCCGACGTCTTCTCCTGGCTGGAGGCGGAGATGACCGCCCCCTTCCGGGCCGCCGGCGCCCTGGCCGGCCGCCTCCTCTGGCAGCAGGGGCTCCTGAGCTCCGGCGGCGACAGCCTCTTCTACGGCCTGCCGACGGTCCTGCTCCTGTCGGGCGTCCAAGCCTCCGTCCTCTCCCTCCGGATCGCCGCGGCCCTCCTCGCCCTCCTCAGCCTCTTCGCCTGCTGGGCCGTCTGCCGGCGCTTCTTCGGTGACGGCGTGGCGGCCTGCGCCACCGTCCTCTGGCTCCTCGCGCCGCCGTTTCTCTTCTATGGCCGCTACGGGACGTCCGTCACCGCGATGTGGGCCGCCCTCTGGCTCGCCGTCGGAGCGGTCCTCGCGCTTCTCTCCCGCCCGTCGGCGGGCCGCGCGGCGCTCGCGGCGCTCGCGCTGTACGCCGCCACGCTCCAGTACGCCCCGGGCCGGATCGTCGCCGTCGCCCTCCTGGGCCTCGCCGCTGTCGCCCTCCCCGTGGCGAGCGGCTCGAGGTTCGCCCGGGCCCGCGCGGCGCTCGCCCTGGCCGCCCTCGTCGCCGCCGCCGTCGCCCTCAACGCCCGGAGCCACCGGACCTTCAACTTCTACAACGCGCGGGGCGAGCAGATCCTCACCTTCCGGCGGCAGCCCGAGGTGTTCGAGGAGTATCTCCGGCACCCGGTCGGGTCGAGGGTCCTTCCGTGGCGGGAGATGCCCGGCTTCGCCCTGCGGGTGGCCCGGACGAATCTCGCCTCGTTTCAGGGCCTCGTGACGCCGGTGACCCCGATCTCCCGGACCGGCGAGGCCTACTTCGGGGACCCGCCGGGCCTTCCGCTTCTCCTGCGGGCGTCCCTCCCGCTCGCCCTCTGGGGTCTCGCGCTCTCTCTCCGCGCGGAGCGGGGTCCGGCGGGACGGTCGGTGGGCCTCGTCGCCGTCTTCCTCCTCTCGTCTCTTCCTCTCCTCCTGACGAATCGCGTGGACGTCGCACGGGCCGGATGCCTCCTTCCCTTCCTCGCGCTCTGGGGAGGGCGCGGCGGCGCCGACCTCCTGGGACGCCTCGTCCCGACCGCCGGGCGGCCCCTGGCCGTGGCCGCGGCGGCTCTCTTCGCCGTGGGCGGCGCGGCGAGCGTCACCGCGGCGATCCTCCCCGCGAAACAGCCGCGGAACGCCGCCGCCGAGAGCCTTCTCGCGGAGATTCCCGCCGCCGAGGGCCCCTTCCGCCTCGGCGTCCGCGCCCCCCGCGTGCAGGTCGCGAGCGCATGGCTCGCGGCTTTCGACCGCCTCCACCGCGAGGGACCGAACGTCCCGGCGCTCCTCGCGCCGTCCCTCGTCGACCGCCTCGCGGGGGCGCCGGAGGGCGAGCCCGCCGCCGTCGAAGGAGCGATCGTCCTGGCGCGCGTCACGCCTCTCCTCCTCGGTCCCTCGGGGGACTTCGCAGGCCTCAGGCCGCTCCTCGAGGCCCGCGGCCTGACGGTCGAGGAGGCCGGGACGAGCGACTTCCCGCTCCTCCGGATCCGGCCGGAGCCGAAGGCCCGTGAGAAGATCGCGCCGTGAAGGCGCACCGCGCGGGGATTCGTCGCCGTCACCGCGCTGAGGGTCCGCGGCGCCTCCCCGGAAGCCCGGACGGATCCGCGACGTCGCCGGGTATGACGGCGGTGCGTTCCCGCCGATGATCGCCCTGGCGACGGCGCTCCATCTCGCGCTTCCGCCGCTCTCGATCCTCGCGACGGGCCGGCTGGCGCCCCGCCGCGGCATCGTCTGGAGCCTCGTCGCGGGCCTCGCGCTCTACCAGTCCGCCCTCCTGGTCTTCGGGCTCCTCCTCGGGTCTCTCGGGCTCCTCGCGGCTCCCGGGCCGCTCGTCCTCTGGAGCGTCGTCGCCGTCGGGCTTCTCGTCCTCGCCACGAGGGGCGCCGGCCCCGCCGCGCGCGCGGCGCGCGCCGCCTTCGCCTCCCTGCGCCTCCGGCCCGGGGACCTCGTCCTCGGGCTGGCGGCGCTCGCGACGACCTGGCTGATCGGCCTCCAGATCGCACGGGACTGGATCGAGGGCACCGTCGTCTTCGACAGTCTCTCGTACCACATTCCGCGCGTCCTCCTGTGGGCCCGTCACGGCGACTTCCGGCCCTCGCTCTCGCCCGTCTGGCAGCAGGTCGGCCTCCCGGTCGGCGGCGACGTCGCGCTCCTGCCGGGCGTCGTTCTCGGGATCGGATGGCTCGGGGCCGCCTGGACCACGGTCTGGCTCACGCTCGGCGCCGCCGCCGCCGTCTTCGCGGCGGTCCGCGGCCTGGGCGCCGGCCCGCGCCCCGCATTCCTCGCCGCGCTCGCCTTCCTCTCGTTCCCGGCGGTCGGCTTCCGGCTCGTCGACGTGAACAGCGACATGGCGGCCGCGTTTCCGCTGCTCGCGGCCTGGGTGCTCGCGACCCGCGCCGGCTCGCTGACGGAAGCCGCGTTCCTCTTTCCCTCGCTCTGCGGCGTCGGCGTCGCCTCCAAGGCCAACGTCGCCCCGGCGGTCGTCGTGCTCGCCGTCGCCCTCTTCGCGGGCCGGCTCCGGGCGGGCCTCGCGGACCGCCGGGCCCTCGCCGCCGCGGCGGCCGGCACCGCCGTCGCCGCCCTCGTCTGCATCGCGTCGTACCTCCCCGTCTGGCGGCTCTTCGGCGACCTCTTCGGCGGGCAGGAGGGCCGGAACCTCGCGGCCCACCTCCGCGGCCCCGCGGGCGTCGCGCAGGCGACGCTGTTCAACGTCCTCCACTGGAGCGTCGAGCCGCTCGCCCTCGTCCCCGAGCCCCCGCGATTCGACCGGCTCGACGCCGCCGGGCTCGGCCGCTGGTACCTCGCGCTGGGCGCGGGGACGCGCGAGCGCTGGTATCCCGTGATCGACGCGACGACGAACCGCTCGGGGGTCTTTCCCTTCCTGGCGCTGCCGTGGCTCCTCGCCCTGCTGCCGAAGGGGAAGCGGCTCGGCGGGACGCTCGTCTTCCTGGGGCTCCTCCTCGCCCTCTTCGCGCCGCTCAACCCGAACTGCTACGCGTCGCGCTTCTCGGTCGTCCTGCTCGCCGCGTTCGCGGTCCTGTGGGGGGTCGCCGCGGCACGCACGCCGGCCCTCGTCACCCTCCTCGTCCTCGCCTCGCTCGTCGTGGAGGCCCGTCACCTCGGATGGCGCGACCTGCCGCGGCTCTCGGACCGGCGGGCCCCGGACCGCAACGCCCGGGTCGCCGCCGCCGTCGGATCGGAGACGCTGCTGCTGATGACGGGCTCCCTCTCGGTCGACGCCAAGCTCGCCGGGCGGCGCGCCGACGTCCGCTTCGAGTACCTCTCCTGCCCGCCGGACGGGGACTGGGCGGGGCTCTTCACGCGCGTCCGGCAGGAATCACGCTGGCTCCTCCTGAACAACAACGCGCCCGACGTCGCGACGGGGCCCTCGTACGACTCGACCCGGGGCCGCCCCTGCCCGCACCTCCCGGTCGCCGCGCTGCAGCAGTCGCTGGCGGAGGCCGGCTGGCGGCCGGCCTTCGAAGAGAACGGCTATCAGGTGTGGACCGCGGTCCCGGCCCCGTGAGCCGACCGACCGAGGCAGAGAGCCGGCGTCCCGGTTACTTCTTCGGCGCGACGACCTTGAATTCGTACGTGCCGCGCTGGACCTCGGGCCCGTCGATGAAGAGCATCTCCAGGCGATAGTCCCCGACGGGCCAGGTGCGCGTGTCCGGGAGGGAGTAGGACATCGTGCCGGACGTCGCGGGCGGGGTCTTCTGCTCCTCGTAGTACTTCTTGCCGTCCGCGATGCCGGTCACGACGAGCTTGTACATCGACCCGGCGGGGGCGCGGTTCACGCGGAAACTGACGTGGAGCGTCTCCCCCTGCGCGAACGGGCCGCCCTCGCCCGTGACGATGCCGTCCGGGGAGAGAGCGCGCCCGAACCGGAATTCCGTCGTCTCGACGCGCTTCGGGTTCGGCGTCGGCGCGGTGGCGGCGGCCGTGGACGGCCCTGCCGCCGGCTTCTCGCCTCCGCCGGACGGCGTCTCCTTCTTGCCGGAGCAACCCGCCACGCACAGGGCCAGGACCAGCGTTGCCGAGGGCATCCATCTCATCTTTGCGGACCTCCAAGAACCGCTCGAAGGATACCCCGAAGAAACTGCGGGTGTCACGCCGCGGTGGCCCGTCCGGGAACACTGGAATTGGCCATTTCGGCCTATCTCCGGAAGACGCCCTGCGGCTCGATCCGGGGGCGCTCGCGCGGGCCGAGGACGTCGGCGGAGAGCGCCGGCCCGACGCCCGCCCCCGGAGGCGGCGTCAGAACGGACGGTGGGACGATCGTCTCCCCGTCCGCCGACGGGGGCTTCCACGTCCACTGCAACGCCCCCGAGCCGCGGGCCTTCCGGAAGGTGAGGGTGACCGGATGAGGACCCGCCGTCAGGGCGACCTCGGCCGATTTCGTCTCGCCGCCGGCCGGGTCGACCCGGACCGCGACGCGTCCGTCCAGCGTCAGCTCGGCCTCTCCCTCCGCGAGGAGCCCCATCCGGTAGGTCCCCGTCTCGGGCGCGGCGAGCGTTCCGGTCCAGACGGCCTGATACGGATGCCCCTCGGCGACGATCTCCTCCGAAAGGCCCCCGGTCGCGATCGTGCCGTCGAGCCGGTGCTGCGGCTTCTTATCCGTCTCGAAGCTGACGACGCCGTAGAGGCCCCCCGGCGGCCGGTCG
>DAOMFB010000093.1:0-9000 GCA_035429585.1 Thermoanaerobaculia bacterium | reverse complement strand
GCAGCCGGTCGCGGAGCTGCCCGTGTCCGGCGGCCCGGACGGTCACGTGGCCCAGCTTCCGGCCGGGGAGGGGACGCTTGCCGTAGAGGTGCAGGTGCGTCCCCGGGACGGCGAGGACGGCGGCGCGCTCCGGAACGTCTCCGAGCAGGTTCACGAGCCCGCTGACGCCTCGGGCCCGCGTGGAGCCGAGCGGAAAGCCGACGACGGCGCGGAGGTGGTTCTCGAACTGGCTCGTCGCGGCCCCCTCGGTCGTCCAGTGCCCCGAGTTGTGGACGCGCGGGGCCAGCTCGTTCACGATCAGGCGCCCGTCCAGCTCGAAACACTCGATGGCGAGGACGCCGACGTAGTCGAGCGCGTCGAGGATCCGGCGGGCGATCGCCCCCGCCTGCCGGCGGAGCGCGCGGTCGATGCCGGGAGCCGGCGCCACGGCCCGGACGAGGACGCCGTCCGACTGACGGGTCTCGACGAGCGGGTAGAGCCGGTGCGCGCCCCGCGTGTCGCGGACCGCGAGGATGGCGATCTCGCGCCGGAACGGCACGTGCCGCTCGAGGAGGGCCGGGACCTCGCCGAGGGCGCGCCAGGCGGCTGTCGCCTCTTCGGGGCGGTCGATCCGGGCCTGTCCGCGCCCGTCGTAGCCGCCCCGCCGGGCCTTGAGCCGGGAGGGAGTTCCCACCTCCCGGAGCGCCGCCTCGAGCGAGGCCCGGTCGTGGACCGGGGCGAAGGAGGCGACGTCGATCCCGAGCGACCGGACGAACCGCTTCTGCTCGAGGCGATCCTGCATCCCGCGCAGGACCCCGGGAGCCGGCCGGACCGGGACGACCGACGAGAGGGCCTCCGCCGTCCCGGCCGGGACTCCCTCGAACTCGTACGTGACGACGTCGACCCCGGCCCGGAACTCCGACAGCCTCTGCGGGGCGGCGAAACTTGCGCGGACGTGCTCGCCGACCGCCGCGGCCGGGGACGCCTCCGCCGGGTCGAGGAAGCGGAACCTGAGGCCGAGGGGGAGCCCGGCGAGCCCCAGCATCCGCCCGAGCTGGCCGCCCCCCAGGACGCCGACGGTGGTCACGCCACCACCTCCTCGACGGGAGACAGGGGGACGGCGGCCGAGAGGGCCGCGCGATGCCGCCGGAGCGCCTCGGCGGCCCAGGGATGCCGGACGCCGACGATCGCGGCCGCGAGGAGCGCCGCGTTGACCGCTCCCGCCCGGCCGATCGCGAGCGTCCCCACGGGCACCCCCGCCGGCATCTGGACGATCGACAGGAGGGCGTCCATTCCGTTGAGCGCGCCGTTCGGGATCGGGACGCCGAGGACCGGGACGAGCGTCTTGGCCGAGAGCATCCCGGGGAGGTGGGCCGCGCCGCCGGCCCCGGCGATCACGGCCAGGAGGCCGCGCTCCCCGGCCTCCTCGGCCCACCGGAAGAGCCGGTCGGGCGTCCGGTGGGCGGAGAGGACCCGCGCCTCGTACGGCACTCCCAGCTCGTCGAGGGCCGCGGCCGCGTGCCGGAGGACCTCCCAGTCGGAGCGGGACCCCATGACGACCCCCACGAGGGGGCACGGCGCGGCGGGGACGGGGGCGGTCGGCTCGGTCATCGGTCCTCCGTGCGGCCGGCTCCGTCGGGCGGGGTCCGGCGACGGGAGCCATACTACGAAATTCAAAGCACGAAATCAAGGTCGTGTATAGAATATCGTACGAGGGGGAGGGAGGACGCCATGGCGAGGAAGAGTCCGGCCCGGCGGACGGGGACGAAGAGGGAGGCCGCTCCCTGGACCTTCCTGACGAACCACACCCACGTCCTCTTCTGCATCGCGCGGGACCCGGAGATCCGGATGCGCGACGTGGCGCAGGCCGTCGGGGTGACCGAGCGGGCGATCCAGCGGATCGTGGCGGAGCTGGAGGAGGGGGGCTACCTGATCCGGAAGCGGGACGGCCGCCGGAACCGGTACGAGGTTCGCGCCTCCCTGCCGCTCCGGCACCCGATCGAGAGGCACTGCGAGGTCTCCTCCCTCCTCGCCGTGCTCGAGCGGACGAAGCCGTCGCGGGAGCGTTGAACGGCGGAACGGCGGACGCGGCGTCCGCCGGGCCCGTCGCGGCCGCCCCGCGTCGCGGCGCGGACGTTCCGCTGTGGGAACATTCGCGCGTGGCTCTCGCGCCGGGGACGCGCCTCGGACCGTATGAGGTCACCGCCAAGCTGGGCGAAGGCGGGATGGGCGTCGTCTGGAGGGCGAAGGACTCCCGCCTCGGGCGGGAGGTGGCCCTCAAGGTCCTGCCCGAGGAGCTGGCCGCGGATCCCGAGCGCCTCGACCGGTTCGAGCGGGAGGCGCGGCTCCTCGCGCGGCTGAATCACCCGAACATCGCCCAGATCCACGGCCTCGAGGTCGGCGACGACACGCGCGCCATCGTCATGGAGCTGGTGGAGGGCCCGACCCTGGCCCAGCGCCTCTCGGAGGGGGCCCTTCCGCTCGCCGAGTTCTTCTCCCTCGCCCGGCAGATCGCCGAGGCGCTGGCCGAGGCGCACGACAACGGAATCGTGCACCGCGACCTCAAGCCGCAGAACATCAAGCTCGCGCCCGGCGGCAAGGTGAAGGTGCTCGACTTCGGGCTCGCGAAGCAGGAGACCGCCGGCGCCCTCGGTCATGCTCCGGGCGAGGAGTCGACGACGCTGTCGGGCGCCAGCCGGGCCGGCGTCGTCCTCGGGACGGTGGGGTACATGGCGCCCGAGCAGGTGCGCGGCGAGATCGTCGACGCGCGGGCCGACATCTTCTCGTTCGGCTGCATCCTGCAGGAGATGCTCACCGGCCAGCGCGCCTTCGCGCGGCCGACCCCCATCGAGACGATGACCGCCATCCTGCACGACGCGCCCCCGGCGCCGAGCCGCGCCCGCCGCGACGTGCCGCCCGGCCTCGACGGGCTCGTCGCGCACTGCCTCGAGAAGGACGCGGCGAGCCGGTTCCGGTCGGCGCGGGACCTGGCGTTCGCCCTCGCGGCGCTGTCGTCCGCCGGACCGGCCGCCCCGGAACGGCCGCGGGCGGCGTCCGTGGCGGTGCTGCCGTTCGTCAACCTGAGCGCCGACCCGGAGAACGAGTTCTTCGCCGACGGGATCACCGAGGACGTCATCGCGCACCTCGCCAAGGTCCGGTCGCTCAAGGTCATCTCGCGCACCTCGGTGATGACGTTCAAGAAGCGGGACCGGAGCCTCCGCGAGATCGGCGAGAAGCTCGGCGCCTCCACCCTTCTCGAGGGGAGCGTCCGGCGCGCCGGGAACCGGGTGCGGATCGTCGCCCAGCTGATCGACGGCGCCACGGACGAGCACCTCTGGGCCGAGACGTACGACCGGGACCTGACGGACATCTTCGCCATCCAGACCGACGTCGCGCTGCAGATCGCGAGCGCGCTCCGCGCCGAGCTGTCGAGCGACGAGCGGGCGCGGGTCCGGCGCCAGCCGACGGCGGACCTCGAGGCCTACGAGCTCTACCTCCGGGGCCGCAACTCGTTCTATCGCTTCAGCGCCGAGGGCTTCCGCCGGAGCCTGGTGAACTACGAGCTGGCGGTCGCCCGCGACCCCCTCTTCGCACTCGCCTGGGCCGGCATCGCGCAGGTTCACGCCGAGAGCTGCGTCCAGGGGACCGTCGGCAGCTCGCCCGAGGAGGCGGTCCGCCGCGCCAAGGAGGCGGCGGCCCGGGCGCTCGAGCTCGACGACGAGCTGGCCGAGGCGCACGGCATCGCGGGAATGATCCGGTTCGCCTTCGACTTCGACTGGGCGGGCGGCGAGCGGGAGCTCCTGAAGGCGATCGAGCTGAGCCCCGGCAGCGCCGACGTGCACGACCACTACGGCTGGCTCCTGAGCGCGCGCGAGCGCTTCGACGACGCGCTCCGCGAGGTGCGGCGCGCGCGGGAGCTGGATCCGCTCCTGATCCAGTCGGACGTCGCGACCACGCTCCTTCGGGCCGGGCGGACCGAGGAGGCCCTCGAGGAGGCGCGGCGGGCCGTGGCGCTCGAGCCCGGGTCCACGCGCTGCCAGACGAACCTCGGCTGGGCCCTGATCCTCCTCGGCGAGACCGCCGAGGGGATCGCCGCGATGGAGCGCGCCCTGGCGCTCTCGCCGGACGACACGATCTTCCTCGCCCAGCTCGGGCAGGCCTACGCGGTGACCGGGGAGGTCGGGAGGGCCCGGCGGATCCTCGACCAGCTGCACGAGCGGGCGAAGCGGGAGTTCATCTCCCCCTACCATTTCGCCTACGTCCACACCGGCCTCGGCGAGGCCGACGCGGCCGTCGACTGGCTCGAGCGCGCCTTCGAACGGCGCTCGGGAGCGATCTACGGCATCAAGGGGTCGTTCCTCTTCCGGAGCCTGCGGAAGCACCCCCGGTTCGAGGCGCTGCTCCGCCAGATGAACCTGGCCTGATCCGGCCCGGGCGCGGGGAGCGGGAACGGCGCCGTTCCTGCGCGCTGATTCAAAGGAATCATGTGGAGCGGGCCGCGCCTATCGATGATGCGGAAGACGTGTGTCCACCCACCGGCCCGACTTCGACCGCTTCCTGACGGAGAAGAAATGAAACCCAGCCGGCGCCGCCTGTCCGTCTTCTGGTTCTGCCTCGCCGCGGCCGCGGCCGCGCCGGCCGCCTGCCGGAGAGGCGCGTCCGGCCCGCCGCCCGGGGGGCCGGTCGAGGTGGCCGTCGTGGCGGTGAAGCCCGAGAGGATCGTCCTGACGACCGAGCTGCCCGGCAGGACCTCTCCCTATCTCGTGGCCGAGATCCGGCCGCAGGTGAACGGGCTGATCCGCGAGCGGGCCTTCGAGGAGGGCTCCGACGTGAGGGCCGGGGACCTCCTCTACCAGATCGACCCGGCGCCCTACCAGGCCGCGTACGAGCAGGCGAAGGCGGCGCTCGCGATGGCCGAGGCGAACGTTCCGGCCGCGCGCCTGCGCGCGGAGCGCCTGAAGGGGCTCGTCGAGATCCGGGCCACGGGCCGGCAGAACTACGACGACGCCCTGGCGGCGCTCCAGCAGGCCGAGGCGAGCGTGGCGGCGAGCCGGGCGGCGGAGGAGAGCGCCCGCATCAACCTGTCGTACACGCCGATCCGGGCGCCCATCCCGGGGCGGATCGGGAAGTCGAGCGTGACGGTCGGGGCACTGGTGACCGCCTACCAGCCGGTCCCGCTGGCGGTCATCCAGCAGCTCGACCCGATCTACGTCGACGTCACGCAGTCGTCAGCGGAGATCCTCCGCCTGAAGCAGAGCCTCGCGAGCGGCCGGCTGAAGCGGAGCGGCGAGGGGTGGAGCCGGGTGAAGCTCGTCCTCGAGGACGGCGCGCCGTACGCGCTCGAGGGGAAGCTCAAGTTCCGCGACGTCACGGTCGACCCGACGACCGGCTCCGTCACCCTTCGGATGGTCTTCCCCAACCCGGACCACGTCCTCCTCCCCGGGATGTTCGTCCGGGCGATCGTGGAGGAAGGGGTGGACGAGGAGGCGATCCTCGTTCCGCAGCAGGGGGTCACCCGCGACCAGAAGGGGCAGCCCTACGCCCTCGTCGCCGGAAGGGACGGGAAGGTCGAGCAGCGGATGCTCGCCCTCGACCGGGCCGTGGGCGACCAGTGGCTCGTCTCGAAGGGCCTCGGACCGGACGACCGCGTGGTCGTCGAGGGGCTGCAGCGGGTCCGTCCGGGCAGCGAGGTGAAGACGGTGCCGTTCGCCCCGGCGAAGGCCGCGCCGGCGGCCGCGAAGTAGGGAGGCGGCCGTGTCCCGGTTCTTCCTCGCGCGCCCCGTCTTCGCCTGGGTCATCGCCGTCGCGATGATGCTCGCCGGCGCGCTCGCGATCGTGAAGCTCCCCATCTCCCAGTACCCGCCGATCGCGCCGCCGTCGATCTCGATCAACGCCGTCTATCCCGGCGCCTCCGCCCGGACCGTCGAGGACTCGGTCGTCCAGATCATCGAGCAGAAGATGACGGGGCTCGACCGGATGCTCTACATGGACTCCACGTCCGACTCCTCGGGGAGCGCGGCGGTGACGCTCACGTTCGCGCCGGGGACCGACCCCGACATCGCCTGGGCGAAGGTCCAGAACAAGCTCCAGCTCGCCATGCCGGCCCTCCCCGACGTCGTCCAGCAGACCGGCGTCACGGTGAGCAAGTCGACCCGGAACTGGCTCCTCATCGCCGGCGTCATGTCCGAGGACGGCAGCATGGACAACGCCGACCTCATGGACTACACCGTCTCGAAGATCGAGTCGGTCATCGGACGGGTCCCGGGGGTCGGCGAGGTCCAGGTCTTCGGCACCGCCTACTCGATGCGGGTCTGGCTCGACCCGGACAAGCTGACGAAGTTCGGGATGACGTCGGAGGACGTCGTGCTGGCGCTCCGGGCCTACAACGTCGAGGTCTCGGCGGGCCAGCTCGGCGGCGCCCCCGCGGTGCCGGGGCAGCGCCTCAACGCCTCGATCCTCGTCCAGTCGCTCCTGAAGACGCCGGAGGAGTTCGCGGCGGTGCCGCTCCGAACGAACCCGGACGGGTCGGTCGTGAAGGTGAAGGACGTGGGCCGGACCGAGCTCGGAACCGAGATCCCCGACCTCAAGTTCAAGTTCAACGGGAAACCCGCTGGGGTCTTCGCCGTCCGGCAGGAGGCGGGCGCGAACGCCCTCGAGACCGCCGACCGGATCAAGGCGAAGATGACGGAGCTTTCGAGGTACTTCCCCCCCGGGATGAAGGTCATCGTCGTCTACGACACGACGCCCTTCGTGAGGGTCGCGATCGACGAGGTCTACAAGACGCTCCTCGAGGCGATCGTCCTCGTCTTCCTCGTCATGTACCTCTTCCTCGGGAACCTCCGGGCGACGCTGATCCCGACGGTCGCCGTCCCGGTCGTCCTCCTCGGGACGTTCGGCGTCCTCGGCTTCCTGGGTTACTCGATCAACATGCTGACGATGTTCGCGATGGTCCTCGCCATCGGCCTCCTCGTGGACGACGCCATCGTCGTCGTCGAGAACGTCGAGCGGATCATGAGCGAGGAGGGGCTTCCTCCCTTCGAGGCGACCCGGAAGTCGATGGACCAGATCACGAGCGCCCTCGTCGGGATCGGCCTCGTCCTCTCGGCGGTCTTCGGGCCGATGATGTTCTTCCCCGGCTCCACGGGCGTCATCTACCGGCAGTTCTCGGTGACCCTCATCGCCTCGATGCTTCTCTCGGTCGCCGTGGCCCTCATCCTGACGCCCGTCCTCTGCGCCTCGCTCCTGAAGCCCGTGCCGAAGGGACACGAGGCGGCCGAGACGGGGTTCGGGCCGCTCCGGCCGTTCTTCCTCTGGTTCGACCGGACCTTCTACCGGGCCCGCGACCTCTACATGCGCTGGGTCGGAAGGGTCCTCGGCCGGCGCGCCCGCTATGCCGCCGTCTTCCTCGTCATCGTCGGGGTCATGGCGGTCCTGTATCAGCGGATGCCGACCGGGTATCTCCCGGAAGAGGACCAGGGGACCCTCATGGCGACGGTCCAGCTCCCCGTCGGCTCGACCCTCGAGCAGACCGACGCCGTCATGCGCGACATCGAGCGTCACTTCCTGGTCGACCAGAAGGACGCCGTGAAGTCGTGCGGGGCGGTCTCGGGCACGGGCTTCGGCGGACGGGGCCAGAACATGGGGATGGTCTTCGTCCAGCTGAAGGACTGGAAGCTCCGGAACCGTCCGGGGCTCCGGGCGAAGGACGTGGCCGGGAAGGCGACACGGGCGCTCTGGTCGGAGCGCGGCGCCATCATCTTCGCCTTCCCGCCCCCGGCCGTCGTCGAGCTCGGCACCGCGACCGGATTCGACCTGATGGTGCAGGACCGCGGCTCCCTCGGCCACGAGGGGCTCTCGAAGGCGGTGGACCAGCTCCTGGGCCTCGCCGCGAAGGACCCGCGCCTCGCCCGCGTCCGGCTGAACGGCATGACGGACGTCCCCCAGTACAAGGTCGACATCGACTGGGAGAAGGCGGGCGCGCTCGGCGTCAGCGTCCCCTCGATCCAGAGCTACGTGTCGGCCGCCTTCGGCAGCGCCTACGTCGGCAACTTCGTCCAGGGGGGGCGGGTCAAGCGCGTCTACGCGCAGGCCGACGCCCCGTTCCGGATGCTCCCGGAGGACCTCCACCGGCTGCGGGTCCGGAACCGGCTGGGCACGCTGGTCCCGCTGTCGGCGGTCGCCTCCGGCCGGTGGGTCTACGGCTCGCCGCGCCTCGAGCGCTTCAACGCCTTCCCCGCGATGGAGATCCAGGGGGAGCCGGCGCCGGGACGCAGCTCCGGCGAGGCCATGAACGCGATGGAGGAGCTCATCCGGAAGCTCCCCTCGGACGTCGGCTTCGAGTGGACCGGCCTTTCCTACCAGCAGCGGATGTCGGAGTCGCAGGCCGGGCTCCTCTACGCCTTCTCGGTCCTCGCGATCTTCCTCGTCCTCGCGGCGCTCTACGAGAGCTGGACGGTCCCGATCTCGATCGTCCTCGGCCTCCCGCTCGGCGTCATCGGAGGGGTCATCGCCTCCTCGACCCGCGGGATGTCGAACGACGTCTACTTCCAGATCGGGCTCCTGACCGTCCTCGGACTGACGACGAAGAACGGGATCCTGATCGTCCAGTTCGCGATGGCGAACCGCGAGAAGGGAATGGGCCTCATCGAGGCGACGCTGGCCGCCGCGAAGACGCGGCTCCGCCCGATCGTCATGACGTCCCTGGCGTTCGGCTTCGGCGTGCTCCCGCTGGCGCTCGCCACGGGCGCCGGCGCCGGGGCCCAGATGGCGATCGGCACGAGCGTCCTCGGCGGCATGCTGAGCGGCACCTTCCTCGCCGTCCTCCTGATCCCGCTCCTCTACGTCCTCGTCGTCCGCTTCTTCGAGAGACGGAAGCCCGCCGCGGCCGGTCCCGCCGCCCCGGCCCCGCCTCCCGTGGAGGAAACGTGATGAGCCGCAAGCGGACTCCGCCCGCTCTCGCCGCCCTGCTTCCCGCGGCGCCCCTCCTTTCGGGCTGCACGATGATCCCGGCGGCCAACCGCC
>DAOMFB010000092.1:0-9036 GCA_035429585.1 Thermoanaerobaculia bacterium | reverse complement strand
TGACGGTCACCGCCCCGAGGTTCGAGTCCGTCGCCCCGTCCCAGGCGGCGTACGTGAAGCTCTCCGTTCCCGCGAAGCCGGGGCCGGGGCGGTACGTCGCCGTCGTTCCCGCGAGGCCGACGGTCCCGTTCGCCGGCTGCGACACGATCCGGAGCGTCAGCGCGTTCCGGTCGGGGTCCGTCGCCTGGAGGGCGATCGTGACCGGCGACCCGGCCTCCGCCGCCGCCGAGAGGTTCGACACGACCGGGGCGCGGTTCGGGTTCGCGCTCTCGCTGGACGGGCCGTTGTGGCAGAGGTAGCAGCCGACGGTGAAGCCGCGCCAGAGGGACTTCGTCCCGAACTTCGTCGAGAGCGTCCGGCCGGCGAAGGAGCGCGAGAGGACCGTGCCGCGGTAGTCGGTGCCGTGGCAGGCCTGACACGCCGTGCGCCCCCCCTCGGCCGCGTCCGCGTGCGCATCGACCCAGGCCGGCCCGACGGGATGCATCCCGTGCGGCCCGCCGCTCGTCGTGCGCGGGCTCGCGTTGTGGCACGTCGCGCACTCGCCGATCGTCCCGACGTGTCCCTGCAGGGCGAGGCTCTGGAGGTTGTCGTTGGGGTGCGCGGCGGGGTACTCGGCGTGCGTCGAGCCGTGGCAGGCCGAGCACTGGAGGCCGCCGTGTCCCTTCGAGAAGCGGTAGAGCGAGGTGCCCGCGACCGGCGTGTTCGCGTTCGTCGTGAAGGTCGGGTCCGCCGGGATGCGGCGGCTGCCCGATGCGTCGAGCGCCGACGTGAAGCGGATCTGTCCGGAGTTCTTCGCGGCGGTTCCGGTGTGGCAGTTCCCGCAGGAGGGCTCGTCCAGCCAGCCCGTGCGCGTCGCCGAGGCGACGGCCGACATCGAGCCGTGGCAGCTCTGGCACTGCATCGCGAGGGAGCCGTCGGCGGCGACCGCCGCTCCCATGGCGCCGCGCAGGCACTTCGTCTCGGAGCCGGGATGGCAGCGGTAGCAGGCGGAGCGGTTGGCGCTCGCGTCGAGGGCGAGGCCGTTCGTCGGGTCGAGGACGCCGGCGTGGCGGCCGTGCATCGCCCGGGTGAGGGGCACCGCGCCCGGCTGCCCGGGCGTTCCGAGCGCCTCGGACGCGTGGCAGGCGGCGCAGAGGACGGGCCGGCCGTTCACCTCGACCGTCTGCGCCAGGCCGGCGCCGTTGTATCCGGCGGCGGTGAGGGCCTTGAGATAGTCGGGGTTGCCCAGGTTCCGGTCGTCGTGCAGCCGGAGGATGTTGCGGCGGACGTCGCGCTGCGGGTCGGCGTCGAAGACCCAGCCCGACGAGGGCCGGGCCGCGTTTCCGCCCCCGGACGCGTGGCACGCCGTGCAGTCCATCTCGTCCGAGACGGGAAGCACGACGTCGGTCGAGGCGAGGAGGCTCCCGGAGGCGTCGCGGACCTTGATCCGCATCATCGGGTAGGTGTTCTTCCTTCCCGCGTCGTCGTACGGGGTGATCGGAATCCCCTCGGCGATGAACCAGTTCAGCGCGGCGTCGAAGCCCATCGGCTGCGCCCGATTCCCGGCGCCGGGCATGTTCTTCCCCTTCAGGCCCGCGTCCACGGGGACGGCGGCGCCGAAGAGGTCCTTCACGTGGTCCCAGAAGTCCGTCTTTCCCGCCGAGGTCGTGTTGATCGAGCCGGTCGGGTCGGCGACCGCCTCGTACGTCACCGTGAGGCCCGCGTCGCTCTTTGCGAGCCGGCCCGCCGGATCCATGACCTGGGCCTGGATCGTGTTGTACGGGGGGAGGATGGAGAAGACGCCGAAGCCGGCGTCCATGCAGTGCATGCCCAGGTTGTTCCAGCCCACGACCGTCCACCCGGTGCCCGGGGCCGCGCCGAGCGGGCCGAGGACGAGCCCGGTGACGGCCACCAGACCGAAGATCAGGGCGCTTCCCGCGAGGACACGTCGGCTCATATACCCCCCTCCGGGACTCCCGGGCCGTCCCGCATCCCCCGGGAGTGGCGAGTCTCTTCCGGATCCCACGCCGGAAGATGTGAGCTTCGTCAAGAAAATGTATAGCTAAATAACGATAAACAGCTTTTTGTCGCGCGCGGGCGGGTCAGCCGGCGGCGAATTCGGTCCGGGCCAGCGCCAGCTCGCGCCCGCTCGCGTTCTCGACGATCCGGTGGCGGAAGACCGTCCGGCCCGCCGCCTCCTCGCCCGGGTCGCGCGCGCACTCGGCGCGCACGCTGACGCCGTCGTGCGTCTCGGCCCGGAAGGAGACGTCGAAGCGGACCGGGTCGGCGGCACGGAGCACGGCCCGCGGCACCGACTCGGCGACCCAGTCGACGTAGGCGAGGTTGTTCACGTGGGCGTTGGCGTCGAGGTCGGCGAACCGGACGCCGAACTCGGAAACGTCCGGGGCGACGTCCGGCGGGGCGAGCTTCAGGAGGCCTTCCTGGAGGGCGCGGGGACGGGGGGCGAGCGGGATCTCCCGGACGGTCCCGGGCATCCGGACGGGCCGCCGCCTAAGGAGGTCGAGCATCACCCAGTGGCTCGTGGCCCGGGCGAGGACGGCGCCGCGGTCGCCCCGGAGAAGGAAGTCGCGGGTCGCGGTCCGCTCGGTGAGGCCGGAGGGCCAGGTCTCCACCCGGAGGACGTCGCGCCACGCGGGACAGACGTCGATCGCGACGGACCACTGCACGAGGACCCAGGCGAGCCCCCGCGGGGCGAGGACGCCGGCGCCGACCCCGAGCGTGGTCGCGTGGAGGGCGGCGCTCTCCTGCAGGAGCTCGCAGAGGGCCCGCAGCGTCAGCCGGCCCCGCAACCCCGTGTCGGCGATGCGCACCACGTGGGGAAGCACCAGGACGCCGTCTTCGGTCGGGTCGCCGGCCATCTCCGGAGATTCTGGAGGGTCCCGCGCCGGCCGCCAAACAGGCGCCTGAGATCTTTGCCTCATGGCGGCCGGGGCGGTCCGGTGCGATACGAGAGAGGGAGAGACGGCGAGCTCTCCGGAGGTTTCCATGGCCCCGACTCCCGCCCCGGCCGCCGCCGGGCTCACGGCACCGGAGACGGCTCCGGGTCTCCACGTCACGACGCCCTGGGAGGCGCGCTTCGCGCAGCGGACCCACGGGATGACGAGCTCCGCCATCCGGGAGCTCCTCAAGCTGACCGAGGCCCCCGACATGATCTCGTTCGCCGGAGGCCTCCCGGCCTCGTTCCTCCTTCCGCGGCAGGAGATCGGCGCCGCGGTCGCGCGGATCGTCGAGTCGGAGACCCCGGCGGCCTTCCAGTACGGCATCACCGAGGGCTACCTGCCGCTCCGGGAGCTCTTCGTCCGTCACATGGCGCGGTACGGGATCCGCGTCGGGCCCGAGAACGTCCTCGTGACCTCGGGCTCGCAGCAGGCTCTCGACCTCATCGCGCGCCTCTTCCTCAACCCGGGGGACCGGATCCTGACCGAGGAGCCGACCTATCTGGGCGCCATCCAGGCCTTCGGGGCGCAGCAGGGGGACTTCCTCCCGGTGCCGACGGACGACGACGGCCTCCGGCTCGAGCCGCTCGAGGAGAAGCTGCGCGCCGGTCCCAAGTTCCTCTACGTCCTCCCCAACTTCCAGAACCCGGGAGGAACGACGCTGTCGCTGCCGCGGCGGCGGCGCCTCATCGAGCTGGCGAACCATTACGGGACGCCGATCGTCGAAGACGACCCGTACGGGCAGCTCCGCTTCGAGGGGGAGCACCTCCCGCCGCTCGTGACCCTCGACGCGGAGTTCCACGGCTGCGCCGGGGGGGAGCGCGCCTTCACGGGCAACGTCATCTACCTCTCGACGCTCTCGAAGACGCTGGCGCCGGGCCTGAGGATCGGCTGGGTCGTGGCCCCGGAGGCGGTCGTCCGGAAGCTCGTCCAGGTCAAGCAGGCGGCCGACCTCCACACGAGCACCTTCTGCCAGCACGTGGCCTACGAGGTGGCGCGCGACGGCTTCCTCGACCGGCACGTGAAGCGGCTGCGCGCGGTCTACGGGGTCCGTCGCGACGCCATGGTCGCGGCGATGGAGCGGCACTTCCCGAAGGGCATCCGCTGGACGCGGCCGAAGGGAGGCCTCTTCCTCTGGGCCACGGCCCCGGAGGGAATCGACACGGCGGAGCTGCTGACGGATGCGCTGACGGAGAAGGTGGCGTTCGTCCCCGGCGCGGCGTTCTTTCCGGAGGGAGGCGGCGAGCGGTCGATGCGCCTCAACTTCTCCTACGCGCCGCCGGAAGTCATCGAGGAGGGGATCCACCGCCTCGGACGGGTCCTCTCGCGAGCCCTCGCGGGCTGACGGAGAGAACCCGGCCGGGCGGGAGGAGGGAGAGGCCCGGGCTTACCAGCTGCCCGGCCGGAGCTTGGTCGTCCCGTACCCCATGATCGGGTCGTAGATCTTGATCTTCACCCGATAGACGCCCGTCTCGCTGTACGGGTGCTCGCCGAAGACCCAGAAGCGGCCCGTCCCGTCGTTCACGACGGACCCCGGGGTGATGCTCCCGTCGCCCCACTCGATGGAGATCTCGATCTCTTGGGGCTTGGTGCTCTCCCGGGTCGTCGTGAAGTACGCGAGAAAGGCGCGGACGGGCTCCCCGGCCGCTGCGTTGATCTCAGGCGCGCCGTGGGCCACGATCTTGGCGTCCGCCGGCGGTGCCAAGAGAACGCACAGCGCGGCGAGGGCGAGGGCCGAAACCGGAATGAAACGACGCGTTGCCATGGCGCAACCTGCCTTTCCTGCGTGAGGCGGCGCAGCTACCCCGTAAGATCCGGGGCCCTTCCCGAAGTCCCTGGGAAAACGCTAGTCCCTAAAAACCCCGAAGTCAAGGGCCGACCCTTCTGGTATCCTCCCCGGTCCGATCGAGCGCGGTGAGAGTAGCTCAGTCGGTAGAGCATCGGACTGTGGCTCCGATGGTCGCGGGTTCGAATCCCGTCTCTCACCCCAGTTCTTTGGAGCACCGTGCGCCCGTAGCTCAGCCCGGATAGAGCGTCAGACTCCGGATCTGAAGGTCCCGCGTTCGAATCGCGGCGGGCGCACCACTCATTCCAAAGGACTTACGCCGCCCCGCGGCATTCCGTCGGGCCCGGGCTTCGGTCAGCGTTCGGCGAGCGCTTCCTCCAGCGCATGCAGGTGCTCGACGGCGCTCTGGCGCGCCGCGGTCTGATGGAGCTCCGCGTCGGTCCACGGCTCGTACCGGATCGGGAGGTACTCGGGGAACCACATGGCCCGGCGGACCGATTCCTCGAGGTTGACGAGGACGCCCGCGTCCGCGTACCCCTCGGCCACCGCCCGGCGGACGACGGCGCAGGCCACGGAGTGCGAGCAGTCCCGGATCCGCGCGAGCTGGGGATAGACCGACCCTTCGGCGAGGTCCTCGGCCGTGACGTTCGCGGCCAGCGCCTTGGCCCCGTCGAGGAACATCCCGTCGCTGACGTACCGGGCGCGCGAGACGCAGGCTCCGAGCCCGATGCCCGGGAAGACGAACGCGTTGTTGCACTGGCCGATCCGGTGGCTCTTCCCGCCGTGGACGACCGGCGCGAAGGGGCTCCCCGTGGCGACGATGGCCTTCCCGTCCGACCACCGGATCGCGTTCTCGGCCGTGCACTCGCTCTTGGAGGTGGGGTTCGAGAGCGGGAAGACGAGCGGCCGCTCGTTGAGCTTCGCCATGAGCCGGACGATGCTCTCCGTGAACGTCCCGGGCGTCGCCGAGACGCCGATCAGGATCGTCGGCCGCGCGTTCGCGATCGTCTCCTCGAGACTGATCCGCCCGCGGTCGGCCACCGGCCACGGGTTGGTCTCCTCCCGGTCCCGGGCGTAGAGCGCCTTGAAGTCCTCGAGACCCGTCCGGTCGTTCAGGACGAGCCCCTTCGTGTCGACCGCCCAGACGCGCCCGCGCGCCTCCTCGGCCGTGAGCCCGTCCTCCATCAGGGCCGAGACGAAGAGGGCGGCGATGCCGTGCGACGAGGCGCCGGCGCCGGCGAAGACGAGGCGCTGGTCGCGCATCGGCTTTCCGGTCATCTTCAGGGCGCCGTAGATGCCGGCCAGGACGACGGCCGCCGTCCCCTGGATGTCGTCGTTGAAGGTCGGCAGCGTGTGGCGGAAGCGGTCGAGCTGCTTGATCGCGTTCCCCTTCAGGAAGTCCTCCCACTGCAGGAGGACGTGCGGGTAGACCTTCCGGACCGCGGCGACGAACCGGTCGATGAAGTCCTGGTATTCCGTCCCCCGGATCCTCTTGTGCCGGAGGCCGAGGTAGAGCGGATCCTTCAGCCGCTCCTCGTTGTCCGTCCCGACGTCGAGCGTGATCGGAAGGGTCGAGTAGGGGGAGACGCCGGCGCAGAGGGTGTAGAGGCAGAGCTTCCCGATCGGGATCCCCATGCCGCCCGCCCCCTGGTCGCCGAGGCCGAGGATCCGCTCGCCGTCCGTCACGACGATGACCGACGGATCGGTCGTGTGGAAGTTCCGGAGGACCTTCTCGATGTTGTTCCGCTGGTCGTAGCCGACGTAGAGGCCGCGCCCCCGCCGGTAGATGTGCGAGAACTTCTGGCACGCCTCGCCGACGACCGGCGTGTAGACGACCGGCATCATCTCGTCGATCCGCTCGTGGACGAGCCGGTAGAAGAGCGTCTCGTTCCGGTCGTGGAGGCTGGTCAGGTAGACGAACTTCTCGAGGGGCGTCGGCTTGGCGAGGTAGTTCTCGTACACGCGCTCGAGCTGCTGCTCGATGGTGCAGATGGCGGGAGGGAGGAGGCCGTGAAGGTCCAGTTCGTCCCGTTCCTGGGCCGTGAAGGCGGTGCCCTTGTTCGTGAAGGGGTCCATCAGGATGGCCTTCCCCTTGACGGGAACCGAGATGTAGCGCTGCCAGGTCGACGGATCGACCTTGACGGAGAAGCTCATAGATCCTCCTCGAAGCTCACGAGCCGCCCAGACAGGCACCCCGCCCGCTGGAGCCGGTCTCCCGGAGGTCAATATGGGCTTCGTGCCGGGGGGCTGTCACCGCAGGCAAGTGCATCAGCCTCTCCCCGAAGAAGACCAAGAGCCGGCGGCCGCAGCCGCCGGCTCACCGCTGTTCGGGCTCGGTCCGACGCGCCGTCAGCCGTGGAGGGAGTGGTACTTCGCCTCGAGGGCGTCGCGGCTCTCGGTGTTGGCCGGGTCGACCACGATGCACCCGTCGACGGGGCAGACCTCGACGCACTTCGGGGCGTCGAACGCGCCGACGCACTCCGTGCACTTGGCCGGGTCGATCACGTAGAAGTTGGCGCCCTGCGAGATCGCCGTGTTCGGGCAGTCGGGCTCGCAGTTTCCGCAGTTGATGCAGGTGTCCTGGATGATCATCGCCATGGTGGGAACCCCCCTTTGCGCGCCGCAGGTTGCCGGAAAACGGCCCCGCCTCCCATGATGCAGGCGCACCAATATTCTGTGATGCGTGCTACACTTTTTCGACATCCATGGGGAACAGCTGCCGGCCCGCGGCGGGCTCGGATCCGCCGAGAACGTGCTGAAAGAACAGGACGTTGCCGTCCGGGTCGCCCGGCTCGCGAAGCTGGGGCGGGCCCGGAGTTTCTCCCGTGACGTCTTCGAGAAGGAACTCCGCGGCGCCGTCGACGGCCTCGGCGCGGCCGACCTTCTCCGCCTCCTTCTGATCGAGTGGACCGGACTCACCCTCGAGCCCGCGGAGGCCGAGCGGGAGTTCCGCCGCGTCCTCCGGGTCCACGAGGCGCTCCAGGCGTGTCTCGGCACGCCCGTCTCTCTCCAGACGGCCCTCCTCCACGAGTTCCACAGCCGGCGCGGCCTCCTCGGCGAGCCGAGGATCCTCTCCGACCGGGACATCTCGGCGCTCCGCTTCAACGCCATCACGGATCCCCTGACCGGGCTCTACAACCGCCGCTTCCTCCTCGATCACCTCGACCGGGAGGTGGCGCGCGCCGAGCGGTCGGGCGGCGTCGTCTCGATCCTCATGATGGACCTGACCGGGTTCAAGGGGATCAACGACCGGCTCGGCCACCCCGTCGGCGACAGCATCCTCGCGCGGACCGCCGCGGCCATCCGCTCCTCGCTCCGGGCCGTGGACGCGGGCTGCCGCTACGGCGGGGACGAGTTCGTCGCCGTCCTGCCGAACAGCGACATCCTCCACAGCCTGACGGTGGCGGAACGGATCCGGCGGCGCGTCTCGACGATCCGCCTTCCGCGCCAGGTGGGCCTCCGCGTCGGGCTCTCGTACGGCGTGGCGACGTTCCCGACGGACGGGCGCCTCCTCGACTTCCTGCTGAAGATGTCGGACATCCGGCTCTACCGCTCCAAGAAGCAGACGTCCGGCGAATTCCCGAATCCCCGGCGCTTCCCCCGGTTCGACATCCCGGGCCTCCAGCTGAAGTTCCCCGGCTCGCGAGCGCGGCGGGGCGAGACCGCGGAGGTCCGGGACATCGGCTACGGAGGCCTGTCGTTCGTCTCGACGGACAAGCGCCCGGCGGCGTTCCTCCAGGGAGAGATCCGCCAGCGCCACAGCTCCGAGGTCCACCGGGTGGCGATGCGGGCGGTGAGCACCGTCCCGCTCCCCGACGGCCGGCTCCGGGTCGGGTGCGCCTATGTCCACTGAACCGCGATTCGTCCGGAGCGGCGCGGCGGCGTGAACGGCGTCTTCCGCGGCCTCCTCTCCTCCGGGCTTCTCCTCGCCGCCGTCCTGCTCGTCGTCGCCACGGGCGGAGCCTCCGCCGCCGAGGTGCCGCGCCTCGCCGGAGTGGCCGCCGGGGCCGTCGCGCTCCGGGCCCTCTTTCTCGCCCCGGGCGTCGTGCGCGCCTTCGGCCCCTTCGCGGTGCCGATCGACCTCGGCGGCTCCCTGGCGCTCGTCCTCTTCGCCCTCTCGCTGACCGGGGGCCTCTCGAGCGAGCTCTACCCCCTCGTCCTCCTCGAGATCGTTCTCGCGCGTCTCGGCGAGGGCGCCGCGGCCGGCCGCTTCCTGACCGGGGCGGCCGCGGCGGGCGCCGCGGCGCTCGCCATTCCGGGCGTGACCGCCGGCGCCCCGGGCACGATCGGCACGGCGCTCCGGGTCGCGTGGCC
>DAOMFB010000091.1:0-9289 GCA_035429585.1 Thermoanaerobaculia bacterium | reverse complement strand
AGCACGGTGGCCGCCAGTCCCGAGCTCCCGGACGGCCGCGAACGGGCGCAGGCTGAAGCCGGCGTAGCCGCCGTCGAAGCGGCGCTGGCCCAGCAGATCGGCCCGCTCGCGAGGGTCCTCGTGAAGAAGGCGCTGAAGAACGCGACGACGCTCTCCGCCCTCGTGTCGACGCTCGAGGAGAACATCCCGGGCGACGCCGGGCGCCGGGCCTTCCGGGAGGCGGTCCGGCGCCTCGCGACCTGACGTCGCGTCCCCTCCCGCCGCCCTCCTCCGCCCTCGGACCTGCGGGATTTTCCGCGGAGGGCCCGGCGGTGACCCCAGCATCCGTGATCTGCGGCACAGGTCGGGCGGTCTGAAGGCCCTTCGGCGGCGGCGCGTTGGAAATTGAGACGCCGTCGCACTACATTCAGGTCAACGCGGCACGCGTCGCGCGCGTCCTCCGGGAGGAGGTCACACGATGTCTCGCCGGAGAACCCTCGCCGTTCTCGCTCTTCTGGCCGCCACGCGGCTCGGCTCTTCCGGACTTCAGGCGGCCGGCCCGGCCCGCGTCTCCTTCGAGGTCGCCACGCGGACGTGGACGATCGGCAACGACCAGATCGAGCGGACGATCCGCCTCGACGAGAGCGGCCGGTTCCGGACGGCGTCGTTCGTCCAGCTCGCCCGGGGACGGGACTGGACGCCGCCGGAGGGCCTCTCGGAAGAGTTCCGGCTCACGCTTCGCCGTGGAGACGGCGGCGCGGCCGGCGAGGACCTCGAGCGAACGGGCCTCGACGCGTGGCGCCTCGTGTCGGAGCGGCGGGAGCTGACCGCGGACGGCACGGCCGAGCTCGACGTTCACCTTCTCGACGAGAGCACCGGCGTGGGCGTGATCGTCCACTACCGCTGCTTTCCCGAAGCGCCGGTCCTCCGCACGTGGATCGACGTCGACAACGAAGGCCCGGCTCCCGTGACGCTGACGGGGGCGGAAGCCTTCTCCGTCCGGGTCCGGGGCGACGAAGCCCCCCCGTCGGTCTTCTGGGTGGACAACTTCACGTGGGACCACCCGGACACCGGCTTCCAGACGAACCGGACCGAGCTGGCGCCCGGCGCCGTCTCGTCGTTCACGACGGGGCCGTTCGGGACGGGCGCGGCGTGGTTCGCCCTTCAGGGGACGGCGGCAGGGGACGGCCTCTTCGGCGGGTGGGAGTGGAGCGGCACGGGGCGCCTGGAGTTCGCCGCGGACGCGGCGGCGGCGGGTCGGGTGTCGCTCCGCGCCGGGCTGGCGCCGGGGCGCGTGGCGCACGTCCTCGCGCCCGGCGAGTCGTTCTCGGCGCCGGCGGGCTTCCTCGGCTTCTTCACGGGGAGCTGGGACGGCGCCGCGCTCGCCACCCGCCGCCTCGTGGAGAGCCGGTTCGCGCCGCCGCTCCCGGGACCGGACTTTCCGTGGGTCGGGTTCGACACGTGGGGCTACGGCTTCGGGATGGACGAGACGCTCGTGAACGGCCTGATCGACCGGGCCGCGGACCTCGGCGTCGAGACCTTCACGCTCGACGCCGGATGGATGGAACGTTACGGCGACTGGCGTCCGCGTACGGGCCGGTTCGACGGCGGCATCTCCGCCCTCTCGGATCACGCCCACGCGCGCGGCCTGAGGTTCGGCCTCTGGATGGCGTTCGGCGTGGCCGACCCCGGGAGCGAGGTCGTCCAGACGCATCCCGACTGGGTGGCGACCGACGACGGCGAGCCGATCCGGGGCGACTTCGGCGCGGTCGTCCTCTGCCTCGGAAACCCCGCGGTCCGCGCCTGGGCGATCTCGGAGATCGACCGCGTCGTGTCGGAGTACGGCGTGGACTGGCTCCTCCACGACTTCACGGTGATCGCTCCGTGCACGAACGAAGCCCACGGCCACCAGGCGGGGGACGGCGAGTGGGCGACGACGGCCGGGTACTACGCGGTCCTCGACGAGATCCGGCGCCGGCACCCGAAGCTCGTCATCGAGAACTGCTGGAACGGCGGGAGCATGTTCGACTTCGGGATGGTCCGGCGGCACGACACGTCGAACACCTCGGACAAGAACACGGCGCTGAGCAGCCGGCAGGCGGTCTTCGGGGCGACGTACGTCCTCCCGCCCCGCTATGCCGGCAAGTACATCGGGGACGACGGGACGCCGCCCGCCTACCGCTTCGCGAGCGGCCTCCCCGGCGGGCCGCTCCTCCTGATGGGCCGGCCGGATCTGTGGGACCGTGAGACGGAAGAGGCGGCCGCGGGCGCCGTGCAGCTCTACCGGAAGCTCCGGCCCGTCCTGCGCGACGGGAGCTTCTTCCGTCTCACCGGGCCCGCCTCGGACTCCGGCTGGGACGCCCTGATGAGCTACGACCCCGACGAGAAGAAGGGCGTCCTCCTCGCGTTCCGGGGCTCGGGCCGGACGGCCGAGGTGACGCTCGCGCTTCGGGGACTGCCGGCATCGGGCGCGTTCCGGCTCCGCTGCGAGACGACGCTGGGCAGCGCGACCCTCGGGAACGGCCGGCTCTGGGTGGTTTCTCCGGCCGACGAGCCGGCGCGCGGCATCCGGATCCGGATTCCGACGCCGTTCGCGGCGGCCGTCGTCCAGCTCTCGGAAGCGGCCCCCCGGCAGGAGTTCGAGCGGCCCCTGCGGTGAGCCGGCGGACCGGCCCCGCCCCGCGTCAACCGAACGCGTCCGAAGCGCGTCCAATCCGAAGAGGCATGTGCCGCACGCGGGCCCTCTGCTGGCTGGTTCTCTCCGGGCTCCTCCAGGCCGCGCGTCCCGTCGCCGGCGCCGGTGCGTACGTCTCCTTCGAGGCGGAGAGCCGGACCTGGAGAATCGGAAACGCGGTCGTCGAGCGCGCCGTGCGGCTCGACGAGGACGGCCACTTCGTCACCGCGGCCCTCCTCGACAAGCGGACCGGCCGCGACTGGACGCCGCCCGAGACGAGGTCGGCCGAGTTCCGCGTCGTGTTCGTGCCGGCGGCCGGAAGGGCGCCGGACGACCCCGTGATCCGGACGGGCCTGTCGACGTGGACCTTCCTCTCCGAGGCGGAGAGCGTGGAGGAGGACGGGTCCGCCGGGCTGGACGTCCGCCTGCTCGACGCGGAGAGCGGCGTGGCCGTCACGGTCCACTATCGCTGTTTCCCCGACGCCTCGGCGATCCGGGGCTGGCTCGACGTGGCGAACGAGGGCCCGGTGCCGGTCCGTCTGACCGCGGCGGACGCGCTCCACCTCCAGGTCCTGGGGGACGGGAGCGAGCCTCAGGTCTTCTGGGTCCGGAACTTCACCTGGGACCACCCCGCCGGGGCGTTCACGACGCGGGTCGACTCCCTCCTCCCGGGAGAGAAGACCGCCTTCTCCACCGGACCGTTCGGCGAGGGCGCCGCGTGGGTCGCGCTGCAGGGGACCGCGCGCGGCTCCGGCCTCTACGCCGGGTGGGAGTGGAGCGGGACGGGGAGCTTCGAGATCTCCGCCGGCCGGAGGGAGACGGCCCTGGTGAACCTCGGGGTGGGCCTCGCGGACGGGCACTTCTCCCGCTTCCTCGCGCCCGGCCAGTCCTTCACGGCGCCGGCCGGGTTCGTCGGCGTCTACTCCGGCGGGTGGGACGGCGCGGCGCGCGCCACGCGGCAGCTGGTGGAGCGGCGCTACGCACCGGCTCTTCCCGACCCGACCTTCCCCTGGGTCGGCTTCGACACGTGGGGTTACGGCCTCGCCGTCGACGAGGGACTCGTCGGGCGGCTGATCGACACGGCCGCCGGCCTGGGCGCCGAGACGTTCACCCTGGATGCGGGGTGGATGGAGCGGATCGGGGACTGGCGGCCCCGGCCGGGAGCCTTCGACGGCGGGATCGGGGCGCTCTCCGATCACGCCCACGCGCGCGGCCTGAGGTTCGGCCTCTGGATGGCGTTCGGCGTGGCCGACCCCGGGAGCGAGGTCGTCCAGACGCATCCCGACTGGGTGGCGACCGACGACGGCGAGCCGATCCGGGGCGACTTCGGCGCGGTCGTCCTCTGCCTCGGAAACCCCGCGGTCCGCGCCTGGGCGATCTCGGAGATCGACCGCGTCGTGTCGGAGTACGGCGTGGACTGGCTCCTCCACGACTTCACGGTGATCGCTCCGTGCACGAACGAAGCCCACGGCCACCAGGCGGGGGACGGCGAGTGGGCGACGACGGCCGGGTACTACGCGGTCCTCGACGAGGTCCGGCGCCGGCACCCGAAGCTCGTCATCGAGAACTGCTGGAACGGCGGCAGCATGATGGACTTCGGGATGGTCCGGCGGCACGACACCTCGAACACCTCCGACTACAACAGCGCCCTGACGGGGCGGCGCGGCGCCTTCGGCACGACGTACTTCCTCCCGCCGCGGTACGCGGGGAAGTACATCGGGGACGACGGGACGCCGCCGGAGTACCGCTTCGCGAGCGGACTCCCCGGCGGGCCGCTTCTCCTGATGGGCCGGCCCGACGGCTGGGACGGCGCGACGGCCGACGCGGCCCGGGGCGCCATCGCCCTCTTCAAGGAGCTCCGGCCGGTCCTTCGCGACGGTGCCATCGCGCACGTGATGGGCCCGCCGGCCACGAACGGCTGGGACGGATACCTGGCCTGGGACGCGGAACAGGGCGAGGGGATCCTCCTGGCGTTCCGCGGAGCGGACGAGACGCCCGAGATGACCCTCTTTCCGCGCGGCCTCCCGGACGGCGAGAGCCTCGAGCTCCTCTGTGACGCGGGGCGGGGAAGCGGATCGCTCGCCGGCGGCCTCGAGAGGCGCATCGACTCGGGCCGCGACCTCAGGCGGCTGGGGATCGGCGTGAGGATCCCGTCTCCCGAGGGAGTCGCCGTGATACGGCTCACCGCGATCCCCCCCGTCGAGACCGGACGGGCGACGGGCCGCTAGGGCCGCCGGCGCCTCGTCCGGTCGGGGCCTCGCGAGCGCCTCGAAATCAGCCGCGGCTCAGGGAGCGACGCGGATGACCGGGTCGAGCCGCAGCTGCTTCCCGTCCTTCGTCGTCACGAGGATCGTGTACCGGTAGTCCTTCCCGGCGTCGCCCAGCTCCGGCGGGTCGGAGAGGACGTGCTTCCCGTAGCTCCTCGGGCGATTCCGGAAGGGCCCCGTGCCGTCCTTCATCTCGATCTCGAGCTTGGCGTCGACCGGGGGGCAGAGGTACCAGTGGGCGGTGTGCTTCGAGCCCTTGCTCAGGACGACGGGGTCCGGCACCGGCGCGTTGACCTCGACCGGGATGCCGTCGGCGTTCAGCCGGAGCGAAACGGAGACGGGCTGCTCGTCCGCCGGGTTTCCGAAGGTCGTCCGGGGGGGCGCCTGTTCGGCGGAGCAGCTCGTGAGGGCGGCCAGCATCACGGCGAGGAGAGAGAGAAGGACCGGTCTCGAGTTGGCACGGGCCTGCGCTTTCATGACGTCTTCCTACTCCTTTCGGTGTCTCTTGACGATGGACTCGTAACGCGGGTTGCCACGGAGGCGGGCGAGATCGGGCTCCGTTTCGATCTCGTCGACGGCGAGGCCGTTCGCGAGGGCGCGGTCGATGGCGTCGAGGGCGTCGTCGGCCCTTCCGGCGGACGCGAAGACGAGGACGGCGCACTGCAGGACCAGGGGGTTGTCGGGCTCGAGGCGGAGGGCCTGGCGGATCTCTCCGAGGCCGGAGACGGGGTCGCCCGTCTTCGCCAGCGCGGCCGCGATCGCGGCGTGGGCCTCGCCGCTCTTCGGATCGACGGCGAGGCTCTCGCGGGCGAGCCGGCTCGCCTCCGCGTACTCCGTCCGCGCGCGGCCGGCCTCCCCGGGAAGCCGGTAGAGAGCGTCCGCGAGGGACTTCCGGTTCCAGAAGTCGAGCGGGTTGAGCTCGACCGCCCGGCGGAAGGCGTCGGCGGCCTCGCGGTACTTCCCCTGGATGTAGTAGAGCGTCCCGAGATTGCAGAGGCCCATCGGCTGCGGCGCGATCTCGATGGACCGGCGCAGGGCCGCCTCGGCGTCCGGGTACTTCCCCAGCCGCATGTAGGACGCGCCGAGGTTGAAGTAGAGCCGTGCGACGTCCGGATTCAGGTCGATCCCCTTCCGGTAGGCGTCGATCGCCCGGTCGTACTGATGGCCGCTGAAGTAGAAGTAACCGAGGCCGGACCAGCCCACCCACGCCCGCGGCTTCAGCTCGACGACCCGCCGGAACGCGCTCTCGGCCTCCGTGGGGCGCCCCGCCTTCATCAGCGCGAAGGCGAGGGCGCGCGTCGCCTCCGGGTCGTCCGGCCGCTTCTCCAGCGCCGTCCGGATGACACGGACCGCCTTCTCGGCGTCCCCCGTCGCCGTCAGGATCCGGCCCAGCGTGACCTGCGCCTCGGGGAGGTCCGGATCCAGGGCCATGGCGAGCTCGGAAGCCTTCCGGGCGAGCGCCGCGTGCGCGACGTCCTTCGAGAGGTCGTAGGAGGCGAGGTAGGCCCTGCCGAGGGCCGCCTGCACGAGGGCCGAATCCCCCGACTTCGGGATGCCCGTCAGGAGGTCGATCGCCTTCCGGACCTGGGCCGCGTCGTCGTAACGCTCGAGACAGCCGAGGGCGACGACGTAGTCGGTCTGGGCGGGACCGGGGGCGAGCGCGGGGGAGACCGGCGCCGTCACGACGCCGCCGCCGGCGAGATGGACGCGAAGGGCCGCTGCCAGCTTCTGCGTCAGCTCCTGCTCGAGGCGGAAGTGGTCGGCCGCGGGTCCGGTCACCTCGTCGGCGGCGATCTGGACGGGCGAGCCGGACAGGAAGAGGGAGAACGAGAGCTGGCGCTGGTCGCCCATCTGGCGGACCGCCGGCTGGACGAGGAGGTTGGCTCCCGTGTCGCGCGCCCACTTCGCGGGGTCGGTCTCCTGGAGCATCCCCGGTCCGGACGGCCGCATGACGGCCACGCCGGGAACGCTCTGAAGCTTCACCCCGAGGCTGAACGAGACGCCGTCGCAGAGCTGGCGGCCGTCCGGCCGCCCCGTCAGGTCCGTGGCGGGGAGGATCGCGAGGAGCTTCGAGGCCGGCAGCGCCGTCGTGGCGCGCCCGTTGAGCGTGACGTAGAGAAGGGCCGCGACGGCGACGGCGAGGAGGGCCCCGGCCGAGGCGTACAGGCCGGGCCGGCGGCGGATCCGGGCCGACATCGAGGCGCCGGTCCGCGGGACGTACGCGGTCCGCCCTTCCAGGACGGCGTCGATCGCCTGCCGGGCGTGGGCGAGATCGGGCGCGCGCCGGTCGCGGTCCTTCGCGAGGCACTCCCGGATCAGGTCGAGGATCCGGGGCGGGGTGTCGACGGGAAGCGCCGACCAGTCCGGCTCGCGGTCGAGGACGGCGACCAGGATGTCCGACGCCGACTCGCCCGTGAAGGCCCTCCGTCCCGACAGCATCTCGTAGAGGAGGCAGCCGAAGGCCCAGACGTCGGTCCGCCAGTCGAGCGGCTTGCCGCGCGCCTGCTCGGGGCTCATGTAGGGCGCCGTCCCCAGGACGGTTCCCCGCGCCGTGGCGCCCGTGTCGAGCGTGGGGGACTCGGAGATCTCGGCGACGTTCGGCCCGGGAGCGAAGGCCTTCGCGAGACCGAAGTCGAGGAGCTTGACCTTCCCGTCGGGGGTGACCTTCACGTTGGCGGGCTTCAGGTCGCGGTGGAGGATTCCCTTGCCGTGGGCCGCGTCGAGGGCGTCGGCCACCTGCCGGGCGATGCCGAGCGTGCGCGACAGGCCGATCGGCCCGCCCGCGAGGAGCTCCCGGAGCGTCTCCCCGGGAACCATCTCCATCACGAGGAGCTGGACGCCCTCCACGTTTTCGAAGCTGTAGATCGCGGCGATGTTGGGATGGTTGAAGGCCGCGAGGAGCTGCGCCTCGCGCTGGAACCGGACGATCCGCTCACGGTCGTGGACGAACGCCTCCGGGAGGACCTTCAGCGCCACCTCGCGTCCGAGCCGCGTGTCCCGGGCCCGCCAGACCTCTCCCATGCCGCCCACGCCGAGCACGGAGAGGATGTCGAACGGGCCGAGCCGGGACCCTTCGGAAAGTGCCATGCGTGGTGACAGGGATTATCTCCTGCCGTTCCCCGGGACGGCGCGCGGGAGACTTAGACTGTCTCGCACCGGCAACGGGCCCGGAGAGGTCAGATGAAGCCGTCACGAATCGCCGTCGTCCTCGCGCTCCTCCTCGTCCCGCGCGCCCTGGCCGCCGGGCCGCCCGAGGGATTCGGCGCCGCCGCGCTCTGGGACGCGTGGCCGTCCGTCCGCGTCTCGCCGCCCGACCCCTGGTCGCTCAAGAGCGCCCAGCTCCAGGCCGCCCTGGAGGCGCTGGGGCGGGAGCACCCGGGACTCTTCGCGGTGGCGGACGAGGGACGCTCGGGGGAGGGGCGGAAGCTCGCGGTCCTCTCTCTCGGGTCGGGACCGGCCGTCGTCCTCCTCTGGTCGCAGATGCACGGAGACGAGCCGACGGCCACGAGCGCGCTCCTGGACGTCGTCAGCTTTCTCGGGAAGAACCGCGGGAGCCCGGCCGTCCGGAGCCTCCTGTCCCGCCTGACGATCCTCCTCCTCCCGATGCTGAACCCCGACGGGGCGGAGCGGACGACCCGCCGGAACGCGCAGGGAATCGACATCAACCGCGACGCGCTCCGGCTCCAGACGCCGGAGGGGCGGTACCTCAAGAAGGTCCGGGACCGGTTCCAGCCGGCGGTCGGCTTCAACCTCCACAACCAGTCGCCACTGACCCTCGCGGGACGGGACGGGGGACAGGTGGCGCTGGCCTTCCTCTCCGTCGCGTTCGACGAGGCGCTGACGGAGAACGACGGACGCCGGACGACGAAGCGGCTCGCCGTCTTCCTGCGGGACGACCTCGCGCCGTGGGCCGCCGGGAAGATCGCCCGGTACGACTCCGACTACACGGCGCGCGCCTTCGGCGACGCCATGACCCGCTGGGGGACGGCGACGCTGCTGATCGAGACGGGGGGGTGGAACGGCCCCGACGAGGCGGAAACGCTCGTCCGGCTCAACTTCGTCGCGCTCCTCCGCTCCCTGAAGGCGCTGGCAGACGGCTCGCTCACGGCCGTCGACCCGGCCGCGTACGAGACGATCCCCCTCCTCGAGCGCGAGGGGCTGTTCGACGTCGTCCTCCGGGAGGCGCGGGTCGCGAATGGAAGCGGCCTCCCGCCCTACCTCGCCGACGTGGCGCTCCTCCGGCCGCACGCCTTCGGCGGCACGGCGGGACGCGGCCGCCCCGTGGTCGTCGATCTCGGCGACCTCTCGGCCTTCAGGGCCAAGGAGGACGTGGCGGCGAAGTTTAATTTCCATGTGCCGGCGACTCCCG
>DAOMFB010000090.1:0-9294 GCA_035429585.1 Thermoanaerobaculia bacterium | reverse complement strand
GTCCTTACGCGCCGCGCGCGGGGGGCGTTCTTCTCGGCACGGCTAGTGGTGGGCGCCGGTACAGGGTCGGCGTTGGAGGGGATGGCCGACGCGGCCGTCCGGTCGGGCGCCTTCACGGTGACGGCGGGATGGCGGCGGTCGGCGTCCGACGGGACGCTGCCGAACGAGTCTTTCGACGGGACGAGCTGGAGCGGCGGCGTGGAAGCCGCCCTCGGGGCGGACGCGACGCTGGGGGTCGTCGTCCGCCACGACGCCGGGAAGACCGGCATCCCCTTCTCGGGCCCGCTCGTGACGCCGAACCGCGTGACGACGTCCGACACGACGACCCTCGCCGTCCCGTTCACCCTCGCCGTCGGCGGCGGGACGCGGCTCGAGGTCTCGTTCCTCGCGGCGCGGGACCGGCCGACGCTCTCCGATCCGGATGACCCGTACGGGTACACCTTCTCCGAGACCGACGCGGGGCGCGTCGGCGGGCGGCTCGTCCTGTCGCACGACTTCGGGCGGCACCGGGTCTCGGCGGGCGCCGACTACGAGCACACCTCCGTCACGAGCCGCGACGCCTACGGCACCTCCCTCGACGGCGCCACGATGGGCAACTGGGCGCTCTTCGCCGAGGACCGCGTCGCCCTCGACGGCGAGCGGCTCGTCCTGACCGTGGGCCTCCGGCAGGACGAGAACAGCGCTTTCGGCGGCGCGACGAGCCCGCGGGCGACGCTCGTCTTCTTCCCGGTCCCGGCGCTCAAGGTGCGCCTCGCGGCCGGCGCGGCCTTCCGGGCGCCGACGACGGGGGAGCTCTACTACCCCTTCTCCGGGAACCCGGACCTGAAGCCGGAGCGGTCGCGGGCGTGGGAGGCCGGCGCGGAGGCCGCGCTGACGCCGCGGCTCACCCTCGAGGCGTCGTACTTCCGGAACGACGTGAAGGACCTGATCCAGTACGTCCCGCAGACGTACACGAACGAGAACGTCGGGGAGGCCCGGATGCAGGGGGTCGAGGTGGCGGTCCGGGGCGACCTCGGGGGCGGCCTCTTCGCCCGGGTCTCCTACGGCTACCTCGACGCGCGCGACCTCGACACCGGGCTCGCGCTCCTCCGCCGCCCGTACAACCGGGCGGCCGCGACGGTGGGCAAGAGCTATGCGAAAGGAGGCTCCTTCGAGGCCACCCTCCGTTTCGTCGGCTCGCGTCCCGACCTCGACGCCGCCGACTTCGTCACGCGCGTCACGATGCCGTCGTACGTGACGGTCGACCTCGCGGGGACGCTGCCGGCGCTCCTCTTCCACCTGGCGCCGTACGCCCGCGTCGCGAACCTCCTCGACCGCGACTACGCCGAGGCGGCCGGCTTCCCGGCCCCCGGCCGCCGCTTCCTCATGGGCCTCGCCGCGGCGTTCTGAGGGGGACGACGGACGGAAAGGGCCCGGTTTGACGGCCCGCGCGGCCGGTGCTACCTTTCGCGTCCCTCCGAGTGGGGCTGTAGCTCAGTTTGGGAGAGCGCCTGAATGGCATTCAGGAGGTCGACGGTTCGATCCCGTTCAGCTCCACCATTGACCTGACGTGACATGGGGCCGCCCGGCAACGGGCGGCCCTTTCGTTTCCGGCGGTCGACGTCAGGGCTCACCAGCAGAGCCCGATGCAGAGCCAGGGCGCGATGGTCCCGCAGCCGATCACCAGAAAGCCGTCGAAGAGGGTGGCGGTCAGGACGAAGGGATGGAGGAATCTCATGGCCGACCTCCTGCCGCCTCCGCGTCAGGGGTGGGGGCGGCGTCCTCCTCCACGGTGGGGCGGCAGAGGGGCCGAGTCCTCAGGACCCGTCAGGGGTTTTTCAGAATCGGCTGCCGGGCGACGGGCCGCCCTTCAGGCCCAGCTCCCCGCCGCGACCGAGTCCGGCTTCGGCGTCTCGGCGTAGCGCCGTGCGGCGATGCGCGCGTTGAGCGCGACGGCCAGCGAGAGGAACTGATCACCCTCCCGGTACGTGAAGCCCCACTCCACGAGCTGGTCGAGGATTCTCGCGACCTGCCTCCCGGTAGATCGGCCGGCGAAGTGCCGTTCGATCGCTTCGAGCGTCCGGATCTCGATGCAGTGGAGGTAGAGCTCGCGTGCGACCCGCTCGAGGGTCACGAACCGGAAGTCTTCGTGCCGCCGGTCGGAGATCTCGAGAAAGCCTCCGGCGTCGGTGTACGTCAGAGCCTTGTCCCCGAGGTTCGCGTAGCGTTCGGCCCACCGGCGAAGCGCCTCGCGGACGGGCGTCCAGTCGGCGGGTCGCCCGGTTTCGTCGTAGTCCCAGGAGAGGTCGACGAGCGCCAGACGGGACCAGACGTCCTCGGGCAGCACGTCCCGGAGCCGGTCGCTGGAGCGGACGTTCCGGATTCCGTACTTCTCGCGGACGAGGTAGACGGGGCTCTCCCGCTCCAGGTCGAACTCGTTCACGAATCCTGGCGGTGGGTAGGCTCGGGCGAACCGCTCGATGACGCTGACGGTCTCGGCGACCTCCGCCTCGGTCGAGCCGGGGAAGCCCAGCAAGAGGCTCGCCGTGAACGGCAGGTCCAGCTCGTGACAGCTGCGCATGATCTGGAGGTTCTGGATGGCGGTCGTTCCCTTGTGAAGGCGCGTGAGATAGGAGGTCGACAGCCCCTCGAGGCCGCAGTGCACGCTCTCGAACCCGGCCTCCCGGAGGGCGAGGATCTCGCGAGGCCGCGCATTGGCGCGAAGCGAACAGGCGTACCGGGGTCCCCGGGGCAGGGCGGCCGCGAACGCCGCGACGCCGGCGGCGCGCATCGAGGCGTCCAGAAAGGTCACCCGGGGATTCCGGTGGATCTCGACGAGGCGGCCGACCTCGCGCGCAACGTGCTCGACGGGTTTGGACCGGTACGTGACCGATCGGGCGAACCGGCAGAACAGGCAACGCTGTGTGCAGTCGCCGGTTGCCCGCGTCCGGTCCCACCAGCAGCCGCGTGCGCTCTCCACCGGGAGCCACCACTGGAGGCCGTGCGCACGGGCGAAGCCCTCGAAGTGCGTCAGGTCGGGATCGGGGAGGCACGATACGTCGGCGACCTCGAAGGGCTCGCGGCCCATGGGGTGCGCCGGGGCCGTGCGTCGCGTCAGCGTGGCCGGGAGCTCCTCGTCCGCGCCGCCGCCGCGCCCGAGGTGCGAGAGGAGCGCGACGAGCGGCGCCTCCCCCTCGCCCTGGATGACGTAGTCGATGCAGTCGTAGACCTGCAGCAGGGACGCGCCCATCTCGCCGGCAACGAGATGGCCGCCGAGGATCGTCCGGACCCCCGCGTCGAGACGCTTGATCTCGCGGGCCAGGAGGACGCTGGCGAACGTCTGGTCCGCCACGGCGCTGATTCCCACGACATCGCACGTCTTTGCCAGGGCACTCGCGAGTTCCGCGGCGTGCCGGCTGATCTCGGCCAGAAGGTCCTCGAAACGGGCCCGCCTCTCCTCCGGTGACCGGCCGAGCGCCTGCGCGCGCCCGGGATCCGGGGCCGATCGCAGCCATTCGGCGACGGCGTCCTCCCATGTGCGCCGCTGGGACGGGCGTCTCTCGGGGTGGAGCGCCGCGGCATAGAGCAGTTCGCCGGCGGCGCCGGTCTCCGAGACCGCGTCGTAGCGCTCGCGCCCGAGCCTTTCCCAGAGGGTGAGGTACGCCGGATGACACGTCGTGCGGACGCCGGGAGCATGCTCGCGGAGATACGCCGACAGCGCACCGAGGGCGGGGGAGGGCCCGTAGGCCCGGAGAAACGGCATCGAGACGAGAGCCAGTCTCATTCGGCTCCTGCCCTCGCAGGCGCACGCGGGCGTCCCGCCGGCTTCGCGCCTTGATTGTACGGGCCCCGGAGCCTAGATTCTCTGCGAGGTACGTTCGATGCCCGATCCCAAGGACGAACCGAAACCCGAGTCGTCCCAGGAACTTACGGAGGAAGAGGCGGAGAAAGTCTCCGGCGGGGTGGGCGTGCTCCAGACGGGGCTCGATCCGTCGAAGACGAAGACGAGCGGCGCGTCGACCCTCGCGTCGCCCGGACCGGACGTCGGCTATTCCGTAATCGGGACCCGCATTCTCTAGGCGCCGCGCGGCTCACCAGACCTTCACGCGGTCCTTCGGGGCGAGGTAGAGCTTCTGCCCGGGGGTGACGCCGAAGGCGGCGTACCAGGCGTCGACGTTCCGGACGGTGTCGGCGCGGTACTCGGCCGGGGCGTGGCTGTCGACGACGACCTGCTGTCGGGCCGCGGCCTCCCGCAGCTTGGCCCGCCACCCCTGCGCGAAGGAGACGAAGAACTGCCGGTCGCCCGGGACCTCCCGCCATGCGGGCGCCTCCTTCCCGCCGTACGCGATCCAGTAGGCGTCGTAGGCCGCCGCGAGGCCCGCCACGTCGGCGATGTTCTCGCTCAGGGTCAGCCGGCCGTTCACGGCGAGGTCGGGGAACGGGCGGTAGGCGTCGTACTGCCGGACGAGCGCCTCCGCCGAGGCCGTGAAGTGCGCGAAGTCGTCCTTCGTCCACCAGTTCCTCAAGCGCCCGTCGGCGTCGAAGAGCGCGCCCTGGTCGTCGAAGCTGTGGCTGATCTCGTGGCCGATGATGGTGCCGATGGCGCCGTAATCCATCACGACGGGCCGCGACGGGTCGAAGTAGGGGGGCTGGAGCATCGCGGCCGGGAAGTTGAGGGCGTTCATCGCCGGGAGGTTCACGGCGTTCACGACCTGCGGGGTCATGACCCATTCCCCGCGGTCGACGGGCTTCCCGAGCTTCGCGAGCTGCCGCCGGGTGTGGAAGATCGCGGCCCGCTCGGCGTTGCCGAGGGCGTCGCCACGGACCACCTCGAGGCCGGAGAAGTCGCTCCACGCGTCGGGGTAGCCGACGCCGACCTTGAGCGCCGCGAGCTTCGCCTTCGCCCGTGCTTTCGTCTCGGGAGCCATCCAGTCCAGGCGGTCGATCCGAACGCCGAAAGCGGCGATCTCGTTCCGGACCATCTCGGCGGCGCGGGCCTTCTCCGACGGCGGGAAGTACTTCGCGGCGTAGAGGCGGCCGACCGCCTCCCCGAGGGCGGCGTCCGTGACGGCGACGGCGCGCTTCCACCGGTCGGAGAGCCTCGGCTGGCCCGTGAGCGCCGTCCCGTAGAACGCGAACCGCTCCTCGACGAACGCCTTCGGAAGGAAGGGGGCGGCGCGCTCGAGCGTGCGGAGCGCCAGGTACTCCTTCCAGGTGCCGAGGGGGACGTCCCGGACGAGAGCGGAGATCCCGGTCACGGCGGCCGGCTGCCAGACGACGAGCCTCTCGGGAGCCGCGAGGCCGGCGGCGGCGAAGTAAAGGGTCCAGTCGAGCCCGGGCGCTTTCGCGGCGAAGTCCGACCTCCTCCAGTGGTTGTTCCCCCTGAGGACGTTCTCCGACTCCTCGCGGGAGGCGTGCGCCGACGCGATCTTCGTCTCGAGCTCCACGATCCGGGCCGCCGTCGCCCCGGCGTCGGGAACGCCGGCGAGCGAGAGCATCGCCGCGACGTGCGTCCGGTACTTCGTCCGGATCTCCGCCATCCGCGGGGACGGGTCGAGGTAGTAATCGCGGTCCGGCATCCCGAGACCGCCCTGGAGGAGGAACGGCGAATACGTCGAGGGATCGTCGAGGTCCTGGGCGACCCAGAGGCCGAAGAGATTCGGCGTGTAGAAGTCCGTCGCGTTCAGGACGTCCACGTCGGCGCGCAGGGTCTCTCCGAGCGCGCGGGCGAGCTCCGCGCCGTCCGCGATCGCGGCGACCCGGTCGAGGGCGGGACGGACCGGCGCGAGCCCCTTCGCCTCGATCGCCGCCTCGTCCATGAAGGTCGCGTAGGTGTCGCCGATCTTCCGCTCGTCCGATCCCGGCGCCGGCGACGCGGCGGCCGCGCTGGTGATGAGGTCCGCCGTCCGCTGCGCCGTCAGCTCCTGGAGGACGGCCCAGGTGCCCCAGGAAGAGCGGTCCGCCGGAATCTCGGCGGTCTTCAGCCAGACGCCGTTCGCGTGGCGGAAGAAGTCGTCGCCGGGCGGCACCGCCGGGTCCATTCCCGCGAGGTCGATGCCGCCCGCCGCCGGTGCGGCCGGGGGCGGCGCCGCCACGGGGCCGGAGGGGCCGCAGCCGAGGAGGGCGACGAGAGCCGGGACGGCGGGAAAGGCGCGACGGAAGAAGCTCATGCCGCGACGATAGGCACTCCCTTCGTCCGCCGCAAGGAGCGGCCGGCGCGTCGGCGGCGCCTGTCCTCCGGCCCCCGGTCCATACTCGGGTTTCGAGGCCTGATCCGATGCTGGACCCCGAATTCGTCGCCGACTGCCCGTACCGTCCCGAGGCGATCTTCTTCGACGAGATCGTCGAGCGGGATCCCGGGAACGGGCGCCTCGTGGCCCGGATGCCGACGCACGAGAACCTCCCGCTGACGGCGCTGCAGAGGGCGCACCCGGTCCGCCACCCGCGGCACGTCTCCGGCGGCCTGCTCGTCCACGTGACGGGAATGCTCGGCTTCGCCCACGCCTTCTACTTTCTCGGCCTGCGCCACGCGGAGGGCTGGATCGGTTACGGGACGCACATCCACCGGGCGCGCTGGGGACGCCTCGCCCGGATCGGCCCGCCGCTCCTCCTCGAGGTGCGGGGGGTGCAGGTCCGGCGCATCCGCGGGAGCGTCTACGTCCGCTACGCCTTCCACTTCACGCAGGAGGACGAGGCGGTCTACGACAGCGAGCAGGGCGCGGTCTGGCAGAAGGTCGCGAGCGCGTGACGGGGCGGGCCGCCGCCCCGGGCCGATAATCGCGGGCATGGATTTCACCGAGCCGTCGAAGGTCCAGGCGCTCCGGAGCCTCGTCCGCGAGTTCGTCGAGAAAGAGCTCCTCCCCCTCGAGCCCGCCCTCCGGCACGGCGGCTTTCCGGCGCTGGCGCCGGCCCTCGAGGAAGTGCGGCGGACGGCGCGTGCGACCGGCCTCTTCGCGGCGCACGTCCCGGAGGAGTACGGCGGCGCGGGGCTGTCGCTCGTCGAGTTCGCCCACATGAGCGAGGAGCTGGGGCGGACGCCGCTGGGGCACTACGTCTTCAACGTGCAGGCGCCGGACGTCGGGAACATGGAGCTCCTGATGGCGCACGGGACGCCGGAGCAGCAGGAGCGGTTCCTCCGCCCGCTCGTCCGCGGCGAGATCCGGAGCTGCTTCACGATGACGGAGCCCGAGTTCGCGGGCTCGAACCCCGTCTGGCTCGGCACGACCGCGCGGCGCGACGGGGACTCCTGGGTCCTCCGGGGACACAAGTGGTTCGCGTCGTCGGCCGACGGAGCGGCCTTCGCGGTCTGCATGGCCGTGACGAGTCCCGAGGCTCCCGATCCGTATCGCCGCGCCAGCATGATCCTCGTCCCGTGCGAGACGCCCGGCTTCGTCCTCGTGGGGAACATCTCGGTCATGGGCGAGCGGGGGGCCGGCTGGGCGAGCCACGGCGAGGTGAGCTACCAGGACGCGCGGGTGCCCCTTTCGTCCCTCCTCGGCGAGGAAGGGGCCGGCTTCGCCATGGCGCAGGAGCGCCTCGGGCCGGGGCGGATCCACCATGCGATGCGCTGGATCGGCGTCTGCGAGCGGGCGCTGGACGTTCTCTGCCGGCACGCGGCCACGCGCGAGCTCGCCCCCGGCCGGCCGCTCGGGACGAAGCAGATCGTCCAGCAGTGGATCGCGGAGAGCCGAGCCGAGATCCACGCCGCGCGGCTCATGGTCCTGCACGCGGCCTGGAGGATCGAGCACGAAGGGGCGCGGGCGGCGCGCGAGGAGATCTCGCTCCTGAAGTTCACCGTCGCCCGGACGATGCAGCGGGTCCTCGACCGGGCGATCCAGGGGCTCGGCGGGCTCGGGATGACCGACGACACGCCGCTCGCCTGGTGGTGGGCCCACGAGCGGGCCGCGCGGATCTACGACGGGGCCGACGAGGTCCACCTCGAGAGCGTCGCGAAGCGGATCCTCCGCCGGTACGGGATGAAGGACCGTTGACGGTCCGCCCCGGCGAGGAGCTTCCCGTCCCGGCCGTCGACGCCTGGCTGAAGGCGCGCGTCCCGGGCCTCGCCGGGACGCCGCGCGTGACGCAGTACGCGGGCGGCGCCTCGAACTGGACCTATCGGCTCGAGTACGGGAGCCACGACCTCGTCCTCCGCCGCCCGCCCGCGGGGACGAAGGCGAGGTCGGCCCACGACATGGGGCGGGAGTTCCGGGTCCAGCAGGCGCTTCGCCCCTTCTTCCCCTGCGTGCCCGAGATGATCGCCTTCTGCGACGACCCGGGCGTCATCGGCTGCGACTTCTACGTCATGCGGCACGTTCCGGGCGTCGTCCTCCGCCGGAATCTCCCGGCCGGCTTCGCCCTCGATCCCGGCGCCGCCCGGCGGATGTGCCTTTCGGTCGTCGACCGGCTCGTCGATCTGCACCGCATCGATCCGAGGGCCGCCGGGCTGGAGGGACTCGGGAAGGGGCCCGGGTACGCGCGGCGCCAGATCGACGGGTGGAGCGACCGGTGGGTCAGGGCGCGGACCTGGAACGCGCCGCGCTTCTCGCGGGTCGTCGCGTGGCTGAAGGAGAACACCCCCGGGGACGTCGCGACGTGCGTCATCCACGGCGACTTCCGCCTCGACAACGTCGTCCTCGACCCGGCCGACCCGACGCGCGTCGTGGGCGTCCTCGACTGGGAGATGGCGACGCTGGGCGATCCCCTGATGGACCTCGGCAACAGCCTCGCGTACTGGGTGGAGGCGGGCGACGACCCGGTGGCCCAGTGGACGCGCCGCCAGCCGACGCACCTCCCGGGGATGCCGACCCGGCGCGAGGTCGTCGACTACTACCTTTCGAAGACGGGGTTCCGGCCCGGGAACTGGGCCTTCTACGAGGTCTACGGCCTCTTCCGCCTCGCGGTCATCGCCCAGCAGATCTACCTCCGCTACCACCGCCGCGAGACGCGAAATCCCGCCTTCCGCTGGTTCTGGGTCGTCGGCCACTACCTCGAGTGGCGGTGCCGGAAGGTCCTCGAGGCCTCGCGGCGCACCTGACGAGGGGCCGGCCGGATCAGTCGTCCGGGTGCCGGGCCGAGAGGACCTTGCCGTCGCCCGCGTCGATCAGGACCTCGAGCACGCCCTTCTCCCCGTCGAGCCGGAGGTCGAACGGCCAGACGAGGCAGCCGTCGTTCACCTCGGGGTCGGAAGAGCTCACGCCCGGGACCCTCTTCGGCGCGACGGCGGCCGTGGCGCGGGCCGTGGCGTCGGCCAGGGCGATCTTCGCCATCCTCCGGAGCTCCGCCGGGGCGGTTCCGCGCGGCGGCCGGATCGAGCAC
>DAOMFB010000089.1:0-9309 GCA_035429585.1 Thermoanaerobaculia bacterium | reverse complement strand
GCCGCCTCGGCCACCGAGAGCGTCCGCGGGAGCGGCCGGTCCGCCCGGGGCGTCGCGACGGCCCGCGCGGGGTTTCCCGCGGCGAGCCCCTCGCGGGCGAGGAACCGGAAGAAGGTCCGGAGGGCCGACAGGTGCCGGCCGACCGACGTCTTCGAGAGGCCCTGCGAGCGGAGGAAGGCCAGGTACGACCGGACGGCGAGGACGTCGGCCTCCGCGGCCGAGACCGACGCGGCCGGCCGGGAAAGGAACTCGCGCGAGAGGAACTCCGCGAAGGAGGCGACGTCGCGCCCGTAGGCCGCGCGGGTGTGCGCCGATACGCCGCGCTCGTCGCGGAGATGCCGCTCGAAGGCCGCGAGCTCGTCGGGGAGCATGCTCCTATTCTCCGCCGGGCGGTCCGAGGGCGGCGCCGGCCCACGCCCGGAGCCTCTCGAGCGCGGTCCGGACGAGCTGCTCGCGCCGCGCCCCCCGGTCCCGGAGCTTCGGGACGTCGGCCTCGTCCATCAGCCCGAAGGTGACGTTCGCCGGCGTGTAGTCCCCGGTGCGCGGCGCCGAGACGTGTTTCGCGAGGGAGCCGAGCGCCGTGGCGGGAGGGAGCGGCACGGGCTCGCGCCCTTCGAGGAGCTGGGAGAGCGTCGCGCCCGCCATCAGCCCGGTCGCCGCGCTCTCGAGGTACCCCTCGACGCCCGTCAGCTGTCCGGCGAAGAAGACGCGCGGGTCCCTCTTCCAGCGGAAGAGGGGGTCGAGGTGCGCCGGTCCGTTCAGGTAGGTGTTGCGGTGGAGCTGCCCGTACCGGACGAAGGAGGCGTTCTCGAGCCCGGGAAGCATCCGGAAGATCCGGCGCTGCTCCCCCTGCTTCAGCTTCGTCTGGAAGCCGACCAGGTTCCAGTGCTCCCTCGCGAGGTCGTCCTGCCGGAGCTGGACGACCGCGTATGGCTCGCGCCCCGTCCGGGGGGCGCACAGGCCAAAAGGCTTCATCGGCCCGTGCCGGAGCGTCTCGGGCCCCCGCTCGGCCATCGCCTCGATCGGGAGGCACCCTTCGAAGTAGACGGCCTTCTCGAAGTCGTGGAAGGGGACCTTTTCGCCGGCGAGGAGCTCCTTCACGAAGGCTTCGTACGCCGCCCTCGAGAGCGGGACGTTCCGGTAGTCGTCCCCCCCGCCCTTTCCCCAGCGGCTCGCCGCGAAGAGCTTCGCGTCGTCGAGCGAGGAGGCCTCCACGACGGGCGCCACGGCGTCGTAGAAGTAGAGGTAGCTCTCGCCGAGCGCCTCCCTCAGCGACGCCGCGAGCGCGTCGGAGGTGAGCGGACCCGTCGCCACGACGACGAAGTCCCCCGCCGCCCGCGCGGCCTCGAGCGACGCGACCTCCGCGCGGACGAGGTCGATCTCCGGCCGCTCCGAGATCCGGCGCGTGACGCCCTCCGCGAAGAGCCGCCGGTCGACCGCGAGCGCGTCGCCGGCGGGGACGGCGGCCTTCCGGGCCTCCTCGAGGACGAGACTCCCGACGAGCTCCATCTCGCGCTTCAGGAGGCCGACCGCGTTCTGCGGGTTGTCCGACCGGAAGGAGTTGGAGCAGACCATCTCGGCGAGGCGGTCCGTCTCGTGGGCGTCCGTCCGCCGGACCGGGCGCATCTCGACGAGGCGGACCTGGTGCCCCCGCCGGGCGAGCTGCCAGGCGCACTCGACGCCGGCGAACCCGCCGCCGACGACCGTGACGCGGGGCGATGCGGCCATGGGGCGGCGATTCTAGGGGAGCGCGCGATACGCTTCCCGCATGAGGGTCGACTTCGTCACCTGCGACGTCTTCACGAGCCGCCCCTTCGCGGGGAACCCGCTCCTCGTCGTCCCCGACGCCCGCGGGCTCGCGAGCGGGCAGATGCAGGCCATCGCCCGCGAGATCAACTACTCCGAGTCCACCTTCGTCCTCCCCCCCGACGACCCGCGGCACGCCTACCGGCAGCGGACGTTCGTCCCGTTCAAGGAGATCCCGTACGCGGGCCACCCGACCGTCGGGACTGCCGTCGTGATGGCCGCCGCGGGGAAGGTCGGAGCGACGGGAGAGGAGCGGATCGAGATCGAGGTCGGCTTCGGCCCCCTGACGCTCGAGCTGATCCGCGAGGGCGGGGCGGTCCGGCGGGTCCGTATGACGCAGGGGAAGCCGATCTGGGAGCCGCCGGTCGGCGACGCCGGGCTCCGGCGGCGGGCGGCGGCGGCGATCGGGCTTCCGGTGGAGGCGCTCCACGCGGACCTGCCGGCGCAGGTCGTCTCGACGGGGAACCGGACGCTCGTCCTCCCGCTCCGCGACGTCGCCACCCTCTCCGGCGCGGCGGCCGATGTGAGGGCCCTGAACGCCCTCGAGGCGGAGCTCGACATCCTGATCGCCTACCTCGTCGCCGTCGACCGGGGGCGGCTCCGCGCCCGGGCCTTCTGTCCCGGCGCCGGCGTGCCGGAGGACCCGGCCACCGGCTCGGCCGCCGGCCCGCTCGGCGTCTACCTCGCGCTCCACGGCGCGCTCCCGGGCTCTGCGCCGCGCTTCCTCATCGACCAGGGGATCGAGATGGGGCGCCCCTCGGAGATCGAGGTGACCGTCGAGCGGACGCCGGACGGCGCCCCCTCCGGCGTCCGCGTCGCGGGGAGCGCCGTCCTGATGATGCGCGGCTCGCTCGAGGTATGACGCCGGCTCCGGAGGGGTCGGACGGGGGGACACGATGAAGTGCGTCCACGGCGCCCTGGTTCTCTGTCTGGCCTCTCTGCAGATCTCCGCCGCCGACCGGAAGACGGGCCCGGGGAGCCAATACCCGACGCCGGCCGATTTCCCCGCGGCCGACGCCGTCTTCCTCCTGCGGACGACCGAGGTCGAGACCCAGGTCGACTCGAGCTCGGTACGCGTCGTCGAGTCGTTCGCCTCGTCCCGGAAGGTCTTCCGGAACGCGAGCGAGCAGGCCGCGGTGGAGATCCGCCTCGGCGGCGGAGAGGAGATCACGAGCCTCTCGGCCCGGACGATTCTCCCGTCGGGGAAGACCGTCGACGTCCGGAAGGCGGACATCCACACCGACGCGGGCGACCGCCCCCCCGGGGTGATCGCCTCCGACGAGACGACGGTCCGCTTCACCTTTCCGGCCGTCGAGGCGGGCGCGGTCCTGGAGTACAGCTACCGGAAGAGCCGGCCCGGGCTCTACGGGACGGACGTCTGGGAGTTCCAGCGGGAGATCCCGGTCCTCCGGACCTCCTACACGATCGTCCTCCCGGTTCTCCTCCTTCGTCCGGGAGAGGAGTCCTGGGTGAGCCGCAGCTGGCAGTACAAGGCCTACAACTCGACGGAACCCGTCAGGAGGGAGACGTTCCGCCTTCCGAAGATCTGGTCGGACTCCTTCAGCGAGCGGGTCGGCTTCCGCTGGACTGCGGAGAACGTCCCGGCGTTCACGCCGGAACCCCTCATGGCCCCGGAGTGGTACTACCGGGCCTACGTCCGGTTCGCTCCGGCCGAGTGGAAGAGCTGGAGCGATCTCTCCTCCTGGTACGTCAAGGAGCTTCTCGCCCCGCGCCTCAAGCCGGCGAAGGCCGTCTCGGCCGCTGCGCTCGAACTGACCCGGAACGCGGCCGGAGAGGAGGAGAAGGTCCGGGCGCTCTTCGACCTCGTCAAGCGGTTCACCTACTCCTCCGTCGCCCTCGGCGCCGGCCGGATCCAGCCCCGCCCGCCCGCGGAGGTCCTGGAGACGAAATGGGGCGACTGCAAGGACAAGGCGACGCTCCTCGTGGCGCTTCTCCGCGCGGTCGGGATCGGCGCCGATCCGGTCCTCGTCCGCACGGCGGAGGAGGGGCGGATCGACCCGTCCTTCCCGACGTTCCTCTTCGACCACATGATCGTCCGGTCGAAGACGTCCGACGGGAAGGTCCTCTGGCTCGATCCGACCGTCAGCGTTGCGGCCGCCGGCGTCCTTCCGCCGTCGTGCGAAGGAGTCGACGTTCTCGTCCTCCGGGACGACGGCGGAGCCAGTCTCGAGAAGACGCCCCTGCGGACGGCCGGGCAGAACCTGACGGCGGCGGACCTGGAGACGCGGATCGAACCGGACGGCGTCCGGTACCTCGTTCGCCTCCGGCTTCACGGCGGCCCGGCGCTCCGGGCCCGCGCCGAGATCGGCGACGGGACCGGAGAGCGGCTGGCGGCGTTCTGCCGGGGGCTCCTCTCCGCGCGCTTTCGCGGCGCCCCCGTCGAGCATCCGACCGCCGGCCCTCTCGATCAGCCCGAGGCGCCCCTCGCCGTCGCCTTCGAGATCCGCTCCGACGCCGGACGTGAGGAGCAGGCCGACCTGGTCCTCGTCGAGTCCGACCCGCTCGATGCCCTGCCCCCCTTCCCCTCTCCCGACGTCGGCGTCCGGCGCTACCCGATCGCCTACGCGTATCCCCGGAGCGTCCAGAAGTCGATCCACGTCTCGTGGGCGGGAAGCGGGCTCGCTCTCCGGAACGCGCCCGGCGAGGTCTCCCTGGCCGAGGACGTCCTTTCCTTCCAGGCCCGCCCGCTGTCGGTGAAACCCGACGGCCTCGAGCTGGAATCGCGCTTCGTCCTCCGCGACCGTTTCGTCTATGTCGACGCCTGGCCGAGGCTCCAGACCTTCCTCCGCGGCCTCGCCGCGCGGCGGGGGGAGCGGATCGTCTTCGTGAGGAAGCCCGGCTGAGTCACGGCGGACGCCCGGAGACGCACGGGTCCCTCGAGGTCCGACCGCCCGTCTCGCTACACTCCGGCGCGATGGGCGTCCCGCCCCTGATCGGCATCACGTCGGGCACGGAGCCCGTGCTCGACGGCTTCTACATCCTCCGGCACGACTACGTCCGGAGCGTCGAGCTCGCGGGGGGCGTCCCGGTCGTCCTCGCGCCGGCGGGGGCCGCGCTCCATCCGGCGCTCCTCTCGAAGCTCGACGGCCTCGTCCTGACGGGCGGGATCGACGTCACGCCCCGCCTCTACGGCGAGGAGGCGCGCCCGACGGTGACCGACACGAGCGCCGAGCGGGACGAGTTCGAGGTGAAGCTCGTCCTCGAGGCGCTGGCGCACGACGTCCCGGTCCTCGCGATCTGCCGCGGGATGCAGCTCCTCAACGTGGCGCTCGGCGGGACGCTCGTCCAGGACATCCGGACCGAGTCGGGCTCCACGGTCCGGCACGACGACTTCGCGCGCCCGCGGACCGACCTCGCCCACGCCGTCTCGGTCGTCCCGGGGACGCGGCTCCACGAGCTGCTCGGGACGGACGCGGTGGAAGTGAACAGCTTCCACCACCAGGCCGTCGCCCGCCTCGCCGCGCCTCTGGTCGCCTCCGCCGTCGCCCCGGACGGGCTCGTGGAGGGGGTCGAGTTCCCGGCGCGCCGCTTCGTCCTCGGCGTCCAGTGGCACCCGGAGGCCTGGTGGCGCGAGGGGCGCTTCGCCCCGCTCTTTCGCGCGCTCGTCCGGGCCGCGGAGCCGCCGACGGCGCCCGGTCCCGCCGCCTCCCGCTGACGGCCCGGGACCTACGCCTTCGCGGCGAGCGCCTTCTCCACCCGCTCGCGGAACATCCCGAAGACCCGGCGGCCGACGGCCGTCTGCGTCGCCACCCACTCGGCGTTCTGGAAGGCGGTCGGGGAGGAGTCGCGGCGGAGCTGCTCGAGATGGGGCGCGACCCGGGCGAAGAGGAAGAGGCCCTCGCCGCTCGACTCCATGAAGTAGTCGGGGTTCACGATCCCGTGCTTCACGACGCCGTAGACCATCTCCCAGTAGGTGGAGACCTGCCGGAACGGCGCGTTGAGCGGGTGGTCGCCCTTCAGGACGGCCGCGACCTCGTCGTAGCTCTTCGGCCAGAACTTCTGGTTGATGGCCGCCCGCGCCTCGCGCATCACGCTCTCGCGGCGGAGGTCGTAGGCCCGGAAGGCCAGCTCGGCGTCGTGGTGGTCGGCGGCTTTCGCGTTCATCCGGAGCCCCCCTTCTTCCGCCGGGGTTTCCCGCCCGCGCCCTTCGGCGCCCGGACCCGCGCTCCCTTCGCCGGGGCCGGCGCGGCGGCGGCCTCCGCCGCCGCGGCGAGCGCGCCGTCGGGAATCTTCGTCACCGGGGCGTAGAGGTCGAGGTCCCCCGCGGGCGCGTCGAAGCCGCACCCCTCCTTCTCGCAGACCGTGAAGGCCCCGGCCTTCCGGTCCCGGACGAGGAGGTACGGGGCGCCGCAGGAGGGGCAGGCCTTCGGGATCGGGCGGGCCCGGAAGTTCCTCGGGCAGGACGGGTAGTTGGAGCAGCCGTAGAAGGGGCCGAAGCGCCCCTTCCGGACGAGGATCTCGCCCGACCCGCAGTCGGGACACTTCACGCCGGTCATCGTCACCGGCTTCGGCGGCCGGTACCGGCAGGCCGGCCAGCCCGAGCAGGCCACGTAGTCGCCGTAGCGGCCGTGCTTGGCGACGAGCGGCTTGCCGCAGGCGGGACAGCTCTCCCCCGTCGGGACGTCGGGGCGCGCCTCGGCCTTGCCGCCCGCCACCTTCACGGGGACCGTGTTCCGGCAGGACGGGTAGGCCGTGCAGCCGAGGAAGGCGGAGCCGGTTCGCCCGGTCCGGAGCTTCATCGGGCTCCCGCACTCCTCGCAGGTCTGCCCCTCGAGGTCGCTCGCGTCGATCGGGTCCTCCTCGACCTCCGGGATGTCCAGGGTGAAGCTGCAGTCGGGGTACCCCGCGCAGGCGATGAAGAGGCCCGCCTTCCCCATCCGGAGCTTCAGCGCGTCGCCGCTCTTCGGGCAGACGTCGCCCGGGTCGCTCGGGAGCCGGAAGTGGACGAAGAGCTTCCGGACGTCGGAGAGAAGGAGACCCGCCTTCAGCGAGACCATCTTCCTCTTCGCCCGCTCGCGGTCCTTCGCGAACTTCCCGTCGAAGTCCGCGAGGGCCTTCCGCCAGTCGACCGCCCCCTCCTCGACCTCGTCCAGCTCCTCCTCCATCCGCGCCGTGTAGCCCGTCTCGAAGAAGTCGTCGAACCCCTCGAGCATCAGGTCGACGACGAGGCGGCCGAGCGGCGTCGGGATGAAGCGGCGGTCCTTCTTCCGGACGTACTCGCGGTCCTCGATCTTCCGGAGGATCTCGGCGTAGGTGGAGGGACGGCCGATGCCGTTCTCCTCGAGGAACTTCACGAGGGAGGCTTCGTTGAACCGGGGCGGCGGCTGGGTCTCGTGGGCCTCGGCCGCGGCCGCGACGAGGGTGAGCGCGTCCCCCTCGGCCAGCTGCGGCAGGCGGGCCTTCCCCTCGGCCCCCTCCTCCCCGTTCCCGCTTCCGCCGTTCCCCTCCTCGGGGGTCTCGTCGTCGGCCGTCTCGCCGTGGGCCCGGAGCCAGCCGGGGTCCTTCATCACGGTGCCGGTGGCGCGGAGATGGGCCACGTCGCGGGTCCCCGCCGCCGACGCCTCGATCTCGACCGTCGTGATCTCGGAGACGGAGGGGCTCATCTGCGACGAGACGAAGCGGGTCCAGACGAGGCGGTAGAGCCGGAGCTCGTCGCTGGTCAGGTGGGACGCGACCGCCTCCGGCGGAAGGTCCATCGACGTGGGGCGGATCGCCTCGTGGGCGTCCTGGGCGTCCTTCTTCTGGCGGAAGCGCCGCACCTCGGGGTTCAGCGCGGCCTCTCCGTACGTCCGCCCGATGAAGTCGCGCACCGCCGCGAGCGCCTCCTCCGCCGTCCGCGTCGAGTCGGTCCGCATGTAGGTGATGAGGCCGACCGAGCCCCGCGCGCCGAGCGTCTTCCCCTCGTAGAGCCGCTGGGCCACCTGCATCGTCCGCCGGACCGTGAAGCCGAGGACGCGCGCGGCCGCCTGCTGGAGCTTGGAGGTGGTGAACGGCGGCGGCGGCGAGGAGCGTCGCTCCTTCGCCTCGACCGAGACGACGCGGAGGGCCGCCCGCGCGACGTGGGCCGCGGCCGCGTCGGCCGCTTCGCGGGTCGCGAGGCGGGGGTCGGTCCCGTCGAACCTCAGCTTCTCGCCGCGCCAGACGGTGAGCCGCGCCGGAAAGGCCGTCTCCCCCTTCCGCAGCGTGCAGGGAACGGAGAAGTACGGAACCGCGACGAACCGCTCCCGCTCCGTCTCGCGCTCCACGATGATCCGGAGGGTGACGGTCTGGACGCGTCCGGCCGAGAGCCCCCGCCAGACCTTCGACCAGAGGAGGTCCGAGACCTCGTAGCCGACGAGGCGGTCGATGATCCGCCGCGCCTGCTGGGCGGCGACCCGGTTCATGTCGATCGTCCGCGGGTGCTCCACGGCGCGGGTGACGGCCGACTTCGTGATCTCCTGGAACTCCGCCCGCTTGAACTCCACTCCGGGCAGGGCCGGGCGGAGGAGCTCGCGCAGGTGCCAGCAGATCGCCTCGCCCTCGCGGTCCGGGTCGGCCGCGAGGTAGACCGTCCCGACGCCCTTGCCGGCCTTCTTCAGCTCGGCGAGGACCCGCTCCTTGCCCGGCAGGGCCTCGTAGACCGGCTCGTACCCCTTCTCGCGGTCGACGGAGATCCCCTTCCTCGGCAGGTCGCGGACGTGGCCGTAGCAGGCGCGGACCGTGAAGTCCTTACCGAGGAACTTGGCGAGGGTGTCGGCCTTGGCGGGCGACTCGACGATGAGGAGGGACTTCGCCATGAGAAGCGAACTACAATGGCACGGCTGTCAAGCCGGCCCCGCGAGCCGGAGGAAGAGCGCGCCCGGAATCGCCGTGGCGAGCCCTTCCAGCTCGAGCCGGACCAGGGCCGAGGAGAGGCGGGCCGCCGGGAGCCCCGTGGCGGCGAGGAGCGCGTCGGCGTCCCGGGGCTCCGAGGCGTCGAGGGCCGCGAGGACGGCGGCCGCGTCCGGGTCGAGCTCGGGCGGCGGAGGCGGGGCCAGGAGCCCCGTCCGCGTCGCCGGCCGGATCAGCGAAGGGGCGGCCAGCTCCCCCAGGACGTCCTCCACATCCCGAACGAGGATCGCGCCGTCCTTCAGGAGGGCGTTCGATCCGGCGCACCCCTCCGTCAGGATCGGCCCGGGGACCGCCGCCACGTCGCGTCCGAAGTCGGCCGCGTACCGCGCCGTGATGAGGGAGCCGCTCTTCTCGGCGGCCTCCACGAAGAGGACGAGCCGCGAGAGCCACGCGATGATCCGGATACGGATCGGGAAGTAGTAGGGAAGCGGCCGCTCGCCCGGATCGAACTCCGACAGCGCGGCGCCCCCGGCGACGATCTCCGACAGGAGCCCCGCGTGCTCCGGGGGGTAGCAGACGTCGAGGCCGCAGCCGAAGACCGCGATCGTCTTCCCGCCCGCCTCCAGCGCGCCGCGGTGCGCCGCCGCGTCGACGCCCCGCGCGAACCCCGAG
>DAOMFB010000088.1:0-9360 GCA_035429585.1 Thermoanaerobaculia bacterium | reverse complement strand
TGTCCGAACTCACCCCAGGAGGTGAGCGGGATTCCCGTCGACGAGAACTTCTGGATGCGGTGGTTCCACGTGTCGGAGACATACACCGACCCGTCGGGGCCGACTGCCACGCCCCACGGTTCGCTGAACTTGCCCAACGGCGCGGGCGGACCCTGGGCGCGGACGCTGCCTCGGGCGGCCCGCAGCCTCTCGGTCGACGGGCGCTCGGTGGCGGCCGCCACGGAGGCCGGGGTGTTCGAGAGCCGCGACGCCGGCCGGACGTGGAGCCGTCTCGGAACGCTCGCCGTCCGCGTCGCGTCGGTCCGCCGCGTCCGCGCGCCGGCGAGCGGGTCTTCCCTCCTCGTCGCCGACGCCGGTTCGGAGTCCTTCGCGTGGGAGGGACGCGAGTGGGTGCCCCTCGCCGCGTCGGGAGCGGCCGGGCCGCTCACCGGGGGGCTCCGCCGGCCGCGGCCCGTCCGACAGCCGCTCGCGCTCGGCCTCGAGGTCGACGAGGACCTCGGCGTCTTCGTCTTCCGCGCGGCGGACGGCGGCGCCGTGCAGGGGACGCTGCCGGAGACGGGCCTGCGGGTGGCCGGATGGGCCGGCGACCCGCGCCGCCCCGAGGGCCTCTTTCTCGCGACCGTCGGCCGCGGCCTCTTCCGCTTCGTGCCGGACGCGGCGCCCGCGCCCTAGCGGCCGGGCACGTCGACGAACCGGACCGTCGCGCCGCGGACGAGGCCGCTCCTCGCGGCGACGCCGGCGTTCAGCTCGAGGACCGTGTCCGAGGCGGCGTCCGGAGGGTAGCTCGGGCAGGGGTCCGCCGCGCACGGCGGGACGTTCGCGAGGACCGCCACGACCGTCCCGTCCTTCGTCAGGTGGACGATGTCGAGCGGGAAGTGGCAGTTCTTCATCCAGAAGGGGCGGATCTCCGTCCCCTCGAACAGGAAGAGCATGCCGCTCCCCTCCGCGAGGAACTCGCGGAACATCAGCCCCTGGGTCCGCTCGGCCTCCGTCACGGCGAGCTCCACGCGGACGACCGCGCCGGAGGGAAACACCACCCGGGGGCCCGCCGTCGCGGCGGTCGGGGCCGGCGGGGGCCCGGAGCCGGCCGGGGCGCACCCGAGGACCGCGAGCGAGAGTCCGATCGCCGCGGCGCGGGACGTCATTCGCGCTCGGCCGGCGCCCCGGCACGCTCGTCCACGACTTCCTCGCCCTCCCGCCGGATGCCGTACTTCTTCGCGTAGTAGCGGAAGGAGCGCTCGGACATCCGGAGGAGCTCCGCGGCCCGGATCTGGACGCCCGAGGTGCGCTCGAGCGCCTGCTGCATCAGGCGCTTCCCGAGCCATTCGACGTAACGCTCGAGGTCGATGCCCTCGGGCGGCAGGTCGATCCCCTCGAGCGACGCGGCCGGCGGGATGCCCGCCGGGTGGAGGAACGGCTCCGGGAGGGAGCTCGTCGTGATCACCTCGGACGGCTCGAGCGCGACGGTCCGCTCGATGAGGTTCTCCAGCTCCCGGACGTTTCCCGGCCAGCCGTGGGCCTCGAGGAGCCGCATCGCCTCCGTGGAGATCTTCTTCTCCGGCATCCCCTGCTCCCGGGAGACCTTCCGGAGGAAGTGACGGACGAGGTAGGGGATGTCCTCGCGGCGCTCGCGGAGCGGCGGAATGGGGAGCGGGATGACGTTGATCCGGTAGTAGAGGTCCTCGCGGAAGGCGCCGTCGGCCACCTTCCGGGCCAGGTCCTTGTTCGTCGCGCAGATGATCCGGACGTCCACCGGCTCCTCGGTGTTTCCCCCGACCCGCCGGATGACGCGCTCCTGGAGCGCCCGGAGGAGCTTCACCTGCATCGTCAGCGACGTCTCGCCGATCTCGTCGAGGAAGAGCGTCCCCCCCTCGGCCTCCTGGAACAGCCCCTTCTTCTCCTTGATGGCGCCCGTGAAGGCCCCCTTCTCGTGGCCGAAGAGCTCGGACTCGAGGAGGCTCTCGGGCATCGCCCCGCAGTTGATCGAGATGAACGGCTGCGCGGCGCGCGCGGACGCCTCGTGGATGGCCCGGGCGATGAGCTCCTTCCCGGTGCCGGACTCGCCGGAGACGAGGACCGTCGAGGACGTCTTCCCGATCCGATCCACGAGGTCGAGGAGGGACCGCATCTTCCGCGAGACGCCGACGACGCCGTGCGAGACCTTGTCGATCCGCTCCTTGAGGGCGACGTTCTCCTCGGCCAGCCGCTTCCGCTCGAGGGCGCGCGCGACGACGTGCTTCATCTCCTCGACGTCGAAGGGCTTCGAGATGTAGTCGTAGGCCCCCGCCTTCAGGGCCTCGATGGCCGTCTTCGTCGTCGTGTAGGCCGTGATCATCACGACGGGGACGGTCGGCGCCAGCTCGCGGCTCCGCTTCAGGATCTCGAAGCCGCTCCCGTCGGGCATCTTCACGTCGGTCAGGACGAGGTCCGGCCGGGCGCTCTCGAGCCGGGCCAGCCCGTCCGCGCAGGAGCGCGCCGTCGTGACGCGGTAGCCCTCGTTCCGGAAGACGATCGAGAGCATGTCGACGATGCCGGCCTCGTCGTCGACGATCAGGAGGTCGAGGTCCCCCGGCGCCGTCACGCGACCTCCCGCGCGGCGAGCCGTCCGGCACCGGCCGTCGGAAGCGAGATCGTGACGGTGGTCCCGCGGAGCGGCTCCGTCTCGACGTCGATCCGTCCGCCGTGCTCCTCGACGATCCGGTAGACGATCGCGAGACCCAGGCCCGTCCCGCCGGGGAAGCTGTGGGCGAACGGCGTGAAGAGCCGGTCGCGCTCCTCGGCCGTCATGCCGCGCCCCTCGTCGGCGAACGAGACGGTCCAGACGCCGTCCTGGAGCCGGGCCCTCACGGCGAGCCGCCCGCCGGCCGGCATCGCCGCGACGGCGTTGCGGGCGACGTTCCAGAAGATCTGGCGGAGCTGCCCCGGGTCGGCGGGAAGCACGGCCGCCGGCGGGTCGAGGTCGGCGGCGATCGTGTGCCCGGGCGAGATCTCGTCGCTGTGCTGGAGGAGGGTGAGGACGTCCCGGAGCGCCGCCGGCGCGTCGACGGCCTCCACGGCTCGCTCGCGGGGCCGGACGTAGCGGAGGAAGTCCTCGAGGATCCGCGCGAGGCGCTGGGACTCGGTCACGACGATGTCCATCAGCCGGAGCTCGGACGAGCCGGGCGCCACCATCCCCTTCAGCACCTGCACGGAGCCGGAGATGGAGGCCAGCGGGTTGCGGATCTCGTGGGCGATCCCGGCGGCCAGCTCGCCGACCGCGGCCATCTTCTCCTTCAGCCGGACCTCGCCCTCCAGCTTCTTCAGGCGGGTCAGGTTCTGGAAGATCAGGATGCGGCCCGTCGCGCGCCCGGACGGGTCGCGCAGCGGGCTCGAGGAGACGCCGAAGAAGGCCTCGGCGCCGCGCGTCGGCCGGACGGCCTCGAACCGGAGGATCTCCCCCTCCGTCAGGCGGATCCTCTCCCAGCCGGCCGCGTCGAGGAGGCCCGTCGCGAGCACCGGCCGCCCGACGATGTCGACGGCGGCGAGGTCCAGCAGCTCCGTGGCCGCGCGGTTGGCGTACGTCACGACGCCCTCGAGGTCCGCGGTGAGGACGCCCGACGACATCGAGGAGAGGACCGAGGCGTGGAGCGCCTGCAGCCGGGCGATCTCCGCCTTGCGCCGCTCCAGGTCCCGCCGGGCCTCCCGGAGCTTCTCCGAGGACGCGGAGACCAGGAGGCCGGTGCCGATGAACGCGGCGAGGTTCAGCGCGATGTTCCCGACGAGCGTGGCCGCGGGCCAGTGGCGCGGCCCTTCGATCGTCGGCAGCGCGCCCCAGTACATCAGGTCGACGAGGACCGTGTAGAAGACGGCGGCGAGGCCGGCCGCGCTGAGGCCGCCGCGCCGCCCCAGGAGGATCGCTCCGGCGGCGACGATGGCGAGGTAGAGGAAGGTGAACGACGAGTCGGGTCCGCCCGAGATCCAGACGAGCCCCGTGATGACGACCTGGTCGCCGAGGATCTGCAGGCCGGCGTTCGCCTCGGCCGGGATCCGCTCCAGCGTGAGGAGCGAGCCGACGGAGAGCGAGCAGGCGAACGCGGCGAGGTAGTAGATGAGGTTGAGGGGGAGCGAGACGTCGAACGTGATCTGGATGAGGAACGCCGAGAACATCATCGTGAAGACGACGATGAGCCGCAGCGACGCGTAACCGCGTAGCAGGGACCTCAGCGCGACGGTCTCCTCGGCGGGAACCGGGTTCACACGGGGATTCTAGCGTCGGGGGGCGCCGCCGGCCGCTACTGGAGCTTCCCGATGAGGTCGAACATCGGCATGTACATCGCCACGATGATCGTGCCGATGACAGTGCCGAGGATCGCGATCATGATGGGCTCCATCAGCTTCATGAGGCCCTCGACCGCGTTGTCCACCTCGTCCTCGTAGAACTCGGCGATCTTCGTCAGCATGGCGTCGAGCGCGCCGGTCTGCTCGCCGACGCTGATCATCTGGACGACCATCGAGGGGAAGACCTTCGTCTCGGCGAGCGGCTCGGCGATCGTGCGGCCCGCCTCGACCGACTTCCGGACCCCCATGATGGCGTCCTCGATGATGGCGTTGCCGGCCGTGCGGGCCGTGATCTCGAGTCCGTCCAGGATCGGGACGCCCGACGAGGTCAGCGTGGCCAGGGTCCGGCAGAACCGGGCCACGGCGATCTTCCGCATGATGTCGCCGAGGACCGGCAGGCGGAGGACGATGCCGTCGATGACGCGGCGCCCCCGGTACGTGGCGTAGTAGCGCTGCAGGAAGAAGCCGAGCGCGACGAACGCGGCCACGATGAAGATGATGTAGCTCGCGACGAAGTTCGACGCCTTGATGACCAGCCGCGTCGGGAGCGGGAGCTGCGCGCCCAGGGCCGCGAAGAGGGCGGCGAAGGTCGGAATGACCTTCCACAGGATGATGAAGACGACGATCGCGGCCACCGCGAGGACGGAGACCGGGTAGATGAGCGCCGTCTTGACCTGTCCCTTCAGCTTGACGGCCTTCTCGATGTAGGTGGAGAGGCGGCGGAGGATCGTGTCGAGGATACCGCCCGCCTCGCCGGCGGCGACCATGTTCACGTAGAGGTCGTCGAAGGCCTTCGGGTGCTTCCGCATCGCCTCCGCCAGGGAGGAGCCCGCCTCGACGTCCTGGCGCACGGCGAGGATGATCTTCTGGAACAGCCGGTTGTCCTGCTGCCCGCCCAGGATCTCGAGGCACTGCACGAGAGGGAGGCCGGCGTCGATCATGACCGAGAACTGGCGCGTGAAGACGGCGAGGCGCTTGGCGTTGACCTTCCCCGGCCCGACCTTCGGGATGGCGAATTCCTTCCCCTTCTCCTTGACGGTCGTGACGTCGATCTGCCGCCGCCGGAGGTCGGCGATGGCCATGTCCTTCGAGTCGGCGACCAGGACGCCGCCGGTGACGACCCCCTGCCGCGTCTTCCCCTTCCAGACGAACTGGGCCATTCCGATTCCTCCTCGGCCGCTCAGCCGCGCCGCGACACGGGCACGGCCGGGGCGGCCGCCTGGGCCACGGCGATTCCGGCGACGCGGTGGACCATCTCGAACAGCTCGGCCCCGGCGATACCGGCGCCGCGCTGGATCATCTCGATCAGCTCGTCCGGGAACGACGACATGGAGACGGCCAGCTCCTGGGAGATGACCCGCCGGTGAACGAGCGTGGCGAGCGACTGGTTGAACGTCTGCATTCCGAACTTGCTCTGGCCCGTCTGCATCATCGAGTAGATCTGGTGCAGCTTGTCCTCGCGGATGAGGTTCCGGATCGCGGGCGTCGGGATCATGATCTCCATGGCGAGACAGCGGCCGCGTCCCGAGGCGCGCGGCAGCAGGGTCTGGCAGAGGATCCCCTCCAGCACGAAGGAGAGCTGGGCGCGCACCTGCGGCTGCTGGTTGGCCGGGAACGCGTCGACGATCCGGTTCAGGCTCTGCACGGCGCTGTTCGTGTGGAGCGTCGCCATCGTCAGGTGGCCGGTCTCGGCGATCCGAAGGGCGCACTCCATCGTCTCGAGGTCGCGCATCTCGCCGACGAGGACGACGTCCGGGTCCTCGCGCAGGACGGCCCGCAGCGCGTTCGGAAACGTGTGCGTGTCCGCGTGGAGCTCGCGCTGGTTCACGATGCAGCGCTTGTGGGTGTGCAGGAACTCGATCGGATCCTCGATCGTCACGATGTGCCGCGGCTGCTCGCGGTTGATCTTGTCGATCATCGTGGCGAGCGTCGTGGACTTCCCCGAGCCGGTCGGCCCCGTCACGAGAATGAGGCCGCGCGGCTTCGTGCAGAGCGTCTCCACGATCGGCGGGACGCCCAGCTCGCGGAAGCCGAGGATTTCGTACGGAATCTGGCGGAACACGCCCGAGACGGCGCCGCGCTGCAGGAAGACGTTGCCGCGGAAGCGGGCGAGGCCCTTCACGCCGAAGGAGAGGTCGAGCTCGAGGTTCTCCTCGAAGCGGTGCTTCTGGACGTCGGTCAGGATGGAATAGATGAGCTGCTTCGTCTCGGGAACGGTCAGGGGCGGGAAGTCCAGCGGCACCAGATCGCCGTCCACCCGGATCATCGGGGGCGAGTTCGTGGTGATGTGAAGGTCCGAGCCCCCGCGCTCCACGAGCGTCTTCAGGAGCTGGTGCAGGGTCGCTCCCATCAGGTTCCTCCGGTCGGACGAGTCCCCCGCAATGATACGCGAGGTTCTAGAGGACGGTCTCCCGGACGACCTCTTCGATCGTCGTGATGCCTTCCTTGATCTTCACGAGGCCCGAGCGGCGGAGGGAGAGCATCCCTTCCTCGATCCCCTTCCGCTTGATCTCGATGGAGGAGGCGCCCGACAGGATCATCTCGCGGATCTCCTCGGAGACCTCGAGCACCTCGATCAGGGCCACACGCCCCTTGTAGCCGGTGCTGTTGCACCGCTCGCACCCTTTCCCCTTCATCACCTGGACGGACTTGGCCTCCTCCGGCGAGAAGCCGAGGGAGACCAGGACCTGGGGCGCGACCTCGGTCGGGCCCTTGCAGTTCGAGCAGACGCGCCGGATGAGCCGCTGGGCCGCGATGAGGATGACCGAGGTGGCGACGAGGTAGGGCTCGATCCCCATGTTCATCAGGCGGTTGATCGTGGAAGGGGCGTCGTTCGTGTGGAGCGTCGAGAGGACGAGGTGGCCCGTGAGCGCGGCCTTGACCGCGATCTCGGCCGTCTCGAAGTCGCGGATCTCGCCGACGAGGATGATGTTCGGATCCTGGCGCAGGAAGGAGCGGAGCGCCGCCGCGAAGTTCAGGCCGATGGCGTCCTTCATCTGGACCTGGTTGATCCCCGGGAGATTGAACTCCACGGGGTCCTCCGCGGTCATGATGTTCGTCTCCGGTGTATTGATTCGCGACAGCGCGGAGTAGAGCGTGTTCGTCTTGCCGGAGCCCGTCGGGCCGGTGACGAGGACCATGCCCCACGGGCGGAGGATCGCCTTCTCGAAGCGGGAGAGGCTCTCGCGCTCGAACCCCAGCTTCGTCATGTCGAGCATGAGGTTGTCCTTGTCGAGGAGGCGGCAGACGATCTTCTCCCCGAAGAGCGTGGGAAGGGTGGAGACGCGGTAGTCGAGCTCCTTCACCTTCCCGGCCAGCTTCATCTTGATCTTGATCCGGCCGTCCTGCGGGAGGCGCTTCTCGGCGATGTCGAGCTTCGCCAGGATCTTGATGCGCGAGGCGATCGCCTCCCGGAGCTTCGGCGGCGGGTTCATCACCTCGTACAGGATGCCGTCGATCCGGTACCGGACCCGGTACTCGCGCTCGTAGGGCTCGACGTGGATGTCCGAGGCGCCCCTCTTGATGGCGTCCGTCAGGATGATATTCACGAGGCGGATGACGGGCGCCTCCTCGCCTTCCTCGGCGAGGCGCTCCAGGTCGATGGCTTCCTCTTCCTGGTCCTCCACGACCTCGAGGTTCGTGTCCTGCGTGTCGACGGCGGACATCTCCTCCATGACCTTCTTCAGCTCGAGGGCCCGGGTCGCGCCGTAGTGGCGATCGATCGCGAGCTGGAGGCTCTGCTCGGAGGCGACGACGGGCTCGACGTTGTAGCCCGTCATGAACTTGATGTCGTCGAGGGCGAAGACGTTCGTCGGATCCGACATCGCGATCGTCAGCGTCGCGCCCGTCTTGTTGACGGGGAGGATGTTGTACTTCCGGGCGACGTCCGCCGCGACGAGCTTCAGCACGCTCGGGTCGATCTCGAAGTGCGTCAGGTTGATGGAGGGGACGCCGAACTGCGCGGACAGCGTCTCGGTGATGTCGTCCTCGGTGACGACGTTCAGCTTGACGAGGGCCTCGCCGAGCTTCAGGCCCGAGGACTGCTGGAGCTTCAGCGCCTCGTTCAACTGGTCCTGGCTGATGAGCTTCGCCTTGAGGAGGAGATCGCCGAGTTTCAGCGCCATCGACGCGATTCTAGACCGGTCAGCCGCCGCCGCCGGGCCGGACGCTCTTGAGGCGGGCCGTGACCGAGCCGATCGGGAGGAGGGTCTGCGCCTTGACGGGCAGGCGGCGGGCGTCGTCGGAGAACCAGAGGTAGAGCCGGCCGCGGTTGTGGTCCTCGCCGCCGCTCCCGAGCATCGCGGGCTGGACCCGGACGGTCTCGAACGTCCCCGCCTCGGTCTCGACGGTCTCCCGCTCCTGCACGTGGACGACGAGACGGTAGAGCTTGCCGCGCGAGAACATGTCGAGGCGCACGTCGGCGCCCGGCGTCAGGGGCTGTGACCTCATGAAGTAGAAGGACGAGATGATGTCCGTGACCCGCTCGGGGAGCGGCGTCCGGTCGTTGCGCCAGCTCCCGACGCGGTGCACGAGGTCGAACTCCTCCACCTCGTCGGAGACGTAGCGTCCCTCCCGGGCCCGCTTCTCGAAGCGGAGGGGCTGGAAGTCGCGGGCGTCCACCCAGGTCTCGTAGCGCGTGTTCACCGGGTAGAACTTGGACACGTACTCGTTCGAGACCGCCGTCAGGAGGAGATGGTGGACCGGGACGCCGTCCGGCGTGACGGCCCGGCCGGCGGAGAGGGTCATCTCGCCCCCCTCGATCCGCAGCCAGGCCACCGTGTAGACGAGCGTCTCGCCCGGCTGGAAGGGAACGGGGAAGAGCCGGTCCTTCGGGAGGCTTTCCCGGTCGGCGGCCGGGAGCGTCGGGACGGATGCCGCGGCCACGGCGGCCGCGAGGAGCGCTCCCAGCGCGAGGAGACCGCGTGTCCCGCGGCGGCGCCGCTCAGCCGAGGAGCCGGTCGATCTCCGCGAGAACCGCATCGGGGGGGACCCCCATTCCCCGCCCCCGATTGTAGTGGGCGCCGGGGGCCCGGACGACCGCGG
>DAOMFB010000087.1:0-9407 GCA_035429585.1 Thermoanaerobaculia bacterium | reverse complement strand
GGCACCGCCGCGAGGGACAGGACGACTCCCGCGACGGGACGGACCGCCGAGTGGAGGATGTCCCACACGTGGTCGAGCCCCGGGATCTTGTCGGCGAAGAACTCGAGGAGGAAGAGGACGCCGGAGACGAGGAGCGCCGGCGTGGAGGCGAGCAGGCCGGCGATCGGGCCCGGGAACGCCTCGGGGAAGGTGCGCGCGAGCCCGCCGTAGACGAGGAGCACGGCGTAGGCGTTGAGCCCCGCGCCGGCCGCGAGCCCGAAGCCGGTCCCGAGCAGGGAGACGGCGGATCCCACGGAGCGGCCTATTCCTTCTCGGCGCCGAGCTCGGCGAGCGCCGCCTGCGCCCGCCGGTTCTTCGCGTCGAGCTTCAGGATTTCGCGGAGCGCCTTGATCCGCTCGGGCTGGTTCCTCTCCGCCTTGCACGCTTCAGAGAGCTCCCAGAGCAGCTCGATCGAGCCCGGGATGTTCTGGAGCGCGCGCCGGATGGTGTCCGACGACTGGCGGAGCCACTTGGGGTTCTTCCGCTGGATCCGCGACAGGAGGATCCAGTAGTCCTTCTCCTCGGGATCGAACTCGACGGCCTGCCGGACCATCTCGTACGCCGGGTAGTAGTCCTCCTGCTCGAAGAGGGTCTTCGCACGGGAGTGGTTCGCCTTCGCGATCTGCTTCCGCAGGCTCGCGCTGGCGTCGCCCTTCGGGAGGTCGATCGTCTCGTGGGTCCCGCGGGCCAGCGTCGCGTCGTAGGAGGCCCGCGAGGCGGCCGTCCGGAACGCGCGGTCCGCCAGACAGACCTTCTGGAAGAGGGCTTCGAGGGCGTCCCGCGCCCCGGAGAGATGCGGCTTGAGGTGGTGATCGGGGTGGAAGAGGCGCGCCCGCTCGAGGACGGCCCGCCGCACGGCCTCGTCCGGTGCGTCCCGTTCGACGCCCAGGAGGTCGTAGAGGGTCGACCAGTCGAGGCGGCGGTACGTCGTGTCGACGAGCCGCGCCTGGCTCTCGTACATCTCGACGAGCCGGGTCGGGGGCGGGGCTCCGGCGACGTCGACGTTGAGCCCCTCCACGCCGCCCGACGGCATCACGTCCGCCGCCTTGTGCGCCGGAAGGGCCTGGATGAGGCCCACCGCCGCGAGCCGGGACAGCAGCGCGGCGTCGCGCGTCACGTCCTCGGCGTGCCGGACGCCGTCGACGCGCCCGAGCGCATCGGCCTCTTCCGGCGAGACGGTCACGCACTGGTACCGGAGCAGCAGGTCCGGATGGAGGACGGGACGGGAACGCGGCTCGACGACGGAGGAGCCGGTCAGGCTCTTTCCGGTGGGGAGCCGGCGCAGGGCCTCGAGGATGAGGACGCCCGCGGTCTTGTCGAAGCGCACGGGGAGGTCCGGGGGCGTCTCGAGCGGCGTGACCGTGAAGACGCCCGCCGTCCACCGGAAGGTCTCGTAGACGATCCCCTCCGCGAGGGCCCGTACCGCGGCCTGGGCCACGTACGTCGGCACGGCGCCGGACTCGGAGAGGACCTTTCCGAGTCCCCGCCCCGGCTCGGCCATGGCGCGTTCGAAGGCGGCGAGCAGGAGGTTCTCGTCGGCGAGGTCGAACCGGCGGAGGAGCTCGCCGACCATCTGCGCCTCGCGGTTCGACGCCGCCGAGAGGATCTGGCCGCGCTCGAACCAGAACGTCCGCTCCTCGCCGCGATGCGCGATGACGAGCCGGGCGGTCAGGCGGTCGCGGTAGAGGCCCCGGAACGTCTCCGCCAGCGCCGTCCGCTCGAGCGTGCCGCCGGCCAGCATCGAGGGCGACGACTTTCCGGCGGCCACGGCGAAATGTTAACCGGAAACGGGCCCGTTCCGGTCCCGCCACCGGACGATCTTCGCCGCCACGGCCTTTCCGGCCACGACGGCCAGCGCCTCCTCGCTCGCCGCGAGCACCGCCCCGGCGCCTCCGAAGGCGCCGAGGAGGCGCCGGACGCGGGCGGCGCCGAGGCCCGGGACGTCGAGGAGCGGGCTCTCGAGGGCACGGCGTCGACGGGCCCGCCGGTGGCTCCGGAGACCGAACCGGTGGGCCTCGTCGCGCGCCCGCTGGAGGAGCTTCAGGGCGGGGCTCCGGCGCGGGAGGACCACCGCCGCCGAACGCCCGGGGACGAAGACCTCCTCCTCCCGTTTCGCGAGTCCGGCCGCCGGCAGCTCCAGGCCGAGGCGGTCGAGGGCCGCGAGGGCCGCGGCGAGCTGTCCCTTGCCTCCGTCGACCAGGAGGAGGTCCGGCAGGGCCGAGCCCTCCTCGCGGGCCCTCGCGTACCGGCGGGTGACCGCCTCGGAGATCGAGGCGAAGTCGTCGGCGCGGGCGCCCTCGATCCGGAAGACCCGGTACTCGTCCTTCGCCGGCTCGCCGTCGAGGAAGACCACGCAGGAGGCGTACGTCTCCGCGCCCATCAGGTGCGACACGTCGAAGCACTCGATGCGGGCGGGGCGCCGGTCGAGGTCGAGCGCCCGGGCGAGCGCCAGGGTCGCCTTCTCCCCGGCCTCGCGCGTCTTCCGGAACCGCCGCACGTGGTTCTGCCGCGCGTTGTCCCGCGCGATCTTCACGCGGTCGAACGCCGCGCCGCGCTGCGGGGTCCGGATCGTGACGCGGCTCCCCCGCCGCTCCGAGAGCCAGTTCTCGACGGGCTCCAGGGCCTCGGGAGGCAGGTCGGCCGGAAGGTGGACTTCCTTCGGCAGGAACGTCCCGGCGCCGCCGGACCCCGGCGCGCCGTCGGCGACCGTGTCGTAGTACTGTGACAGGAGGGCGACCCAGAATTCCTCCGGCTCCGGGTCCCCGATCCCCTCCCAGTAGTACTCGCGGGAATCCAGGACGGCCCCCCCGCGGACCAGGAGCAGCGAGACGGCCAGGTTCCCGCCGTCGAGGAACTCGCCGAAGACGTCCACGTCCTCCCCCGCGAGCGACTGGACGCGCTGCTTCTCGGCCAGCTCCGCCACCGTCCGGACGCAGTCCCGGTAGGCGGCCGCCATCTCGAAGTTCTCGGCCTCGGCGGCCGCCCGCATCCGGGCCTCGAGACGGGGCGCCAGCTCCTCGTTCCTCCCGCCGAGGAAGAGGAGGACGTCGTCGACCGCCTCGTCGTAGGCGGCCTTCGTGGTCAGCCCCGCCACGCAGGGGGCGAGGCAGGCGTGCAGGTCCCAGTAGAGGCACGGCCGCGGCAGCCGGCCGTCGATCTCGATCCGGCACGTCCGGATCTGGAACATCCGCTGGACCATCTTCATCGCGCCGCGACAGGTCCGCCCCGGGACGAACGGTCCGAAGTAGCTGTGCCCGTCCCTGAGGACGCGCCGCGTGACGTGCGCCCGGGGCCATGGCTCCCCCGTCGTCACCTTGATGTAGGGATACGTCTTGTCGTCGCGGAGGACGACGTTGTAGCGCGGCCGGTGCCGCTTGATGAAGGCGTTCTCGAGGACGAGCGCCTCGCTCTCGGTCGACGCGACGACCGTGTCGACGGACGCGAACTCCGAGAGGAGCGCCTCCGTCTTCGGGTGCTTCGGGCCCGCCGTGAAGTACGACGCGAGCCGCTTCCGGATCGACCGCCCCTTGCCGACGTAGAGGATCCGCCCCTTCGCGTCCCTGAAGAGGTAGATCCCCGGCTGGTCGGGATAGCTGGAGAGGTCCGGTGCCGCGACGGCGCCCCGGTTCCGTGAACCGGGCGTCACAGGACCTTTCCGATCCCCTTCGCGAGCGTCGACATCTTCACGTAGCCGAAGAAGCGGCCGCTCCCCATCAGGCCGAGCGCCTCCGGGATCTTCGTCCGCGGGTCCCTCGAATACAGGGTGCCGAAGGCCCTCCGGGTGAACTTCTGGAAGGCGCCGTCGTACGGGTACCACCACGGCATCGCCGGGGCCGAGCCCATGTCCACGCTGACGTGCTTCAGGTTCACGAGCTCGAAGAGGCCGTAGACCGCGTGGCTCCGCCCGATGCCGGACTTCTTGATCCCGCCCCAGCTCGCCGTCGGCTCGCCGAACGAGAAGAGGTGGTCGTTGATCGTCACCGTCCCGGCCGCCAGATCGGCCACGAGGCGTTCGGCCGTCCGGCGGGACCGCGTCCATCCGGACGCCGTCAGCCCGAAGTCGGAGTCGTTGGCCAGGGTGATCGCCTCGTCGAGGCCCGAGACGACCTGGATCGGGAGCGTCGGGCCGAACGTCTCCTCGCGCATCGCCCGCATGCCGTGGTGGACGTCCGTCAGGACCGTCGGCGGGAACCAGAAGCCCTTCGCCGACGGCCGCTCCCCGCCGTGGAGGATCCGGGCGCCGCGGGCGACGGCGTCGGCCACGTGCTCCTCGACGAGGTCCCGCTGGTCGGGCGTCGTCATGGGGCCCATGTCGGTCGCCTCGGCCGTCGGATCGCCGACGCGGAGCGCCTTGGTCCGGGCCACGACCTTCGCGATGAACGCCGCCGCCACGCTCTTCTCCACGTAGACGCGCTCGACCGAGCCGCAGGCCTGGCCGGAGTTCATGAAGGCGGCCCAGACGATCCCCGCCGCCGCGCGGTCGAGGTCGGCGTCGGCGGCGACGATCGAGGGGTCCTTGCCTCCGAGCTCGAGGACGGTCCCGGTCAGGTTCGCCGAGGCCGTCCGAAGGACGTGCTGTCCGGTCTCGACCGAGCCGGTGAAGAGGACCTTGGCGATGCCGGGGTGCGCAACGAGCCGGTCGGTGTCCGCTCCCCCCGCCGTGACGACGTTCACGACGCCGGGAGGAATGCCGGCCCGCCGGCAGAGGTCCCCGATGAGGACCCCCGTCAGCGCCGTGGCGGAGGCCGGCTTCAGGACCACCGTGTTCCCGGCCGCGAGGCAGGCCGCGATCTCCACCATCGGGATGGCGAACGGGAAGTTCCACGGCGTGACGACCGCGATGACGCCCAGGGGATCGAACCGGAAATAGGCTTCCTTGTGGGCGAAGAGGATCTGCTCGTAGTCGACGGCGCGCGGCGACAGGAGCTCCGAGAGGAAGCGGGAGAGGTACCGGAGGGTGTCGGCGGCCGGCACGATGTCGACGGCCCGCGCCTCGCCGATCGGCTTTCCCTGCTCCGTCGCGATGAGGCGCTCGATCTCCCCGTGGCCCTTCCGCACGACCTCCAGGAGCTTCCCGAGGTGCCGTTGCCGCTGCGCGAAGGAGGTGCCGGACCACGACCGGAACGCCTTGCCCGCGGCGGCGACGGCGGCGTCGATCTCGGCCCCGCCGGCCCGATCCACCTCGGCGAACGCCTCGGCGGTCGACGGGCGGAGGGCCGGGACCAGGCGGCCCGTCCGGATGTCCTGCCCGTCGATGATCGAGGCGTTGTGGTTCACCAGGCGCTGTCTCACACCATCGCCCCCCGGGTGATCTCGCTCTTCTTCTTCCTCCAGAACGCCACGAGCGTCTGGACGTAGTCGGCGAAGGGCGGGCAGGAGACGCCGAAGCGGGCGAGGTCGTGCGTCGCCTGCGCGGCGTCGAAATGGACGGGATGGTCGAAGTAGTCGAGCGTCTGCGACGGCATGCCGAGGAACTGCGGCACCTGGGGCGCGGCGAAGACGAGCTTGGCGAGAGGGAGCGGGACCGGAACGTAGACGAACGACTTGCCGATCGACTTGGCGAGAAAGTCGGCGATCTCGAGCGCGGTCCGGGGGGCGGGATCCGTCAGATGGTAGGTCTTTCCCTTCGCGCCGTCCCACGTCGAGAGCCGGGCGATCGCTTCGAGGACGAAGTCCACCGGGACGAGATTCACCTCGACCGTTCCCTCCCCGATCCGGATGAAGAGCCCGGGCGAGGGCAGGATGTTCATCGCGTTCAGCGCGAAGTAGGGGCCGTCGAACTTCGCCGTCTCGCCGGTCCCCGAGTCGCCGACGACGATCCCCGGACGGTAGATCGCGCAGGGAAGGCCGCTCTCGTGCACAGCCACCTCGGCCAGGAACTTCGTCTCCTCGTAGTGGTTCTTGAACGTTTGCCCGACGTCGAGGTCGGTCTCGCGGAACGTGCCGACCGCCGTCCCGGAGACGTAGGCCGTCGAGACGTAGTCGAGCCGGCGGAGATGCGGCGCCTCGCCGAGGAACTCGAGGACGTTCCGCGTCCCCTCGACGTTGATCCGGAGGGCCAGGTCCCGCGCCACGGCGAGGTCGTAGACGGCGGCGAGGTGATAGCACCCCGTGAGGCCCTGGCGGAGCCGTCTCGCCTCGCTCTGCCCCAGGCCGAGGCCGGGGGCCGTGATGTCTCCCATGACGAGGTCGAGCCGCCCCTTCGTGCCGGGGTGGGCGGCCGCCATCGCCTCGACGGCGGCGCGGGCGGCCGCGAGGAACTTCTCCTGCACGAGGCAGGCGAAGCGGACTTTCGGGCGGAGCGCCAGGAGCCGCGGGATCAGACGGGCTCCGATGAAGCCCGGAAAGCCGGTGAAGAGGACGGTGCTGGGGGGGTGCGAAGGGGTCGGGTGGGCGCGTCTTTTGGCCATCGATTCCAGTCTACTCGCGGCCCGCCCCGCCGGCACGGTCACAGCGTCGTGCCGAGCTCGGGGTCGTCGCGGAGCCGCTCGTTGAAGGTCCGGATGCGCCGCGTCATCGCCTCCGGGACGGCGCAGGGGGCCGCGTCGAGGGCGACGATGGGCGCGGCCAGGGTCAGGGAGCCGCAGAGGAGCGACCCCGCGGCGAGGAGGCCCGCGGTCAGGGAAAGCGCCCGTTCGCTCCCGGCGAGGAACGCCGCCGCCGTGACGCTCGGAAGGGCGCCGCCCGGGGCGCGCGCCGGCGCCCCGCCGTTCCAGGCGATCAGCGACGTGGACGTCCCCTCGAGGTACGTGCCGTCGGGGCCCGTGAAGAGTCCCTCGTCCCCTCCGTTCCGCCGCGCGATCCGGAGGCCCGCGACCGCGGCGAAGTAGCTGGTCGACTTGACGTCCGGGGTGTCCCGCCGGAGGTCCGCCCGAAGCGTCACGGCCCGGCACCCGGCCCGGCGGGCCCGGGTCGTCTCGGGGATGGCTCGCACGGACACGTCGAGCCGCCAGGACGAGGCCAGCTCCAGCTCCGGCCCGGTCGCGATCCAGGCGAGCCTCAGCCCCCGCTCCTCGCCGGGCGGGAGCGCGGCCTCGTCCGCGGCCGCCCGCGCCGACGCCTCGAGCGCCTCCCGCCCGGGTTCCGGGAACCCGAACCGCCGGAGCGTGCCGTAGAGCCGGGCCAGATGCGGGTTCCAGAGAACGGCGCGGCGGCCGACGAGGAGGACGGTCTCGAAGAAGCCGACGCCCCGCTCGACCGCCGGCGCGTCGAAGGGGACGTCGGGGGCCCTCATCGCCCCGATTCTCCACCCGGCGCGGTCCGGCCGTCGCGCAGCAGGGCCTCGAACTCTTTGGACTTCGTCTCGGCCTCCGCCCATTCGCGGGCCGCATCGGAGTCCCAGACGATGCCGCCCCCCGCGTGATAGTCGACCACGCCGCCGTGCACGATCGCCGTCCGGATCGCCACGTTGAGAACGACGCGCCCGTTCCCGCGGACGTAGCCGGCGGCCCCCGTGTAGGCGCCGCGGGCGCACGGCTCGACCCGCCGGATGAACCCCAGCGCGGAGCGCTTCGGCGCGCCGGTCACCGACCCGCCCGGCAGCGTGGCCCGGAGGAGATCCGAGACCCGGACGCCCGGCGCGAGGCGCGCCGCGACCAGGGACTCGAGGTGGTGGAGGTGGCGAAACGTGCGGAGCGTGCCGAGCCGCTCCACCCGGACGCCGCCCGGCTCGGCGACCCGCCCGAGGTCGTTCCGGATCAGATCGACGATCATCACGTGCTCGGCGGCGTCCTTCGCCGACCCGAGGAGCCAGCTCCTCGCCGCCGCGTCCTCCGCCGCCGAGCCGCCGCGCGCGACGGTCCCCTTGATCGGCCCGCTGGCCGCCCGGCCGGCGTCGAGGTCCGCGTCGAGAAAGAGCTCCGGCGAGTTGGAGACCACCGCCCAGCCCTCCCCCGCCAGCGTCATCGCGTACGGGACGGGGTTCTCCCGGAAGAGGGCCTCCGCGAGCGCCACGGGATCGGCGCTCGCCCGGATCCGCGTCCGGCGGGTGAGGTTCACCTGGTAGACGTCGCCCCGGGCGATGCCGTCGCGGATCGTGCCGACGCCCCGGCTCCACGCCTCCGGGGAGAGCGAGGGCTGCGCCGTCGCCCGACGGAGGTCTCGGAACGGGAACGCGGCGTCGCCGGGCGCCGGGGCGCGCCCGGCGGCGTCCCGCAGCCGCCAGAGCCCGAAGGCCGAAAGGGGCGCCCCGTCGGGGTCCCGGAACAGCTCCCGGGATCCCTCCAGGAGGACGCCCGCTTCGTAGGAGATGAACCCGGCGGCGATCAGGCCGGGATCCCCCGACGCCGCGACCGCGTCGAGGGACGACAGGACGGCCGGGAGCTGCTCCGGCGTGTCCGCCTGCAGGCGCCCCTCGCCGCCGTCGAGGAAGAGCGGCGCGGCCAGGCCCCATCCGTCGCCGTTGAAGAGAGCGCGGAGCGCCACGTCGGCTAGTCTAGGCGCGGGAGGGGCGATGGAACGAGGTCCGGTCGTCGAGTCGCGCGTCAGGGTCCGGTACGCGGAGACGGATGCGCAGCGCGTCGTCTACCACGCCAACTACGTCGTCTGGTTCGAGGTGGGGCGGACCGACTACTGCGAGACCGCCGGCTATCCCTACGCGCGCATGGAGGCGGAAGGGGTCTTCATCGCCGTCACGGAGGTCCATGCCCGGTTCCGGAAGCCGGCCCGCTACGGGGACGTCGTGACCGTCCGGACGCGCTTCGGCGGGATGAAGAGCCGGGGATGCACGTTCCTCTACGAGGTCGTCCTTCCCGACGGCTCGCTCGCCGTGGAGGGCGAGACGCAGCACGTCTTCATGGACGGCGAGGGGCGGCCGCGTCGGGTCCCCCCCGGCGTCGCCGACGCCTTCCGGGCGTTCGCCGGCCGCTAGGCTCCCTCAGCCGCGCTGCGGCAGCCGCTTCTTCAGGGAGCGGAGAACGAGCGGCGGCACGAGACCGGAGACGTCTCCGCCCAGCTCGTGCACCTGCTTCACCAGACGGCTCGAGAGATAGGAGAGCTCCTCCTTGGGCGTCAGGAAGATCGTCTCCACCTCCGGGTCCAGCCGCCGGTTCATGAGGGCCATCTGGAACTCGTATTCGAAGTCGGACACGACCCGGAGGCCGCGCACGACGACGTGGGCCTTCTCCTTCCGGACGAAGTCGACCAGGAGGCCGGAGAAGGCCTTCACCGTGACCTTCGGCTCGCTGCGGAAGACGGCCCGGATCATGGCGAGCCGCTCCGTCACGTCGAAGAGCGGCGCCTTCTCGGCGTTCCGGAGGACGGCGACGACGACGCGGTCGAAGATGTGACAGCCACGCCGGATCAGGTCGACGTGCCCGTTCGTCATCGGGTCGAACGAGCCCGGGTAGACGGCGATTCGCATTGGGGCC